>CAZNDR010000030.1:0-14303 GCA_964571835.1 uncultured Cytophagia bacterium
ATTTTGCATTTTATCAGCTTTTAAAAAAAACACCATAAAAAAAACAGAAGGCTATGTTTCATGGCTCAGTTCTCTTTTTTATTTGAGGCAAAACAATTTTGTGTTGATTTTGTGGTCTTTTCTTTGTATTATAGCAGCAACAAAATTAATTTTTTTTCCTTAAATAAGATTGTACCATGTCAACAGCCAGCAACAATAAATCCAAACCTAACAGTAATCCTAAAATCGGCAAAACTATCATCAATGATTTTCGCAGTGAAAACATCCCCCAAACACTGATTCAAGAATTAAAAGATATCTACCATTTTTATATCGATTATGAGCAGAAAAAGAAGCTTGAACAAATGGGTTTGGTACGTCGCTTTTTGAAAATTGGCTGGTGGATTTTGAGAAGCATGTTTTTCAAGTTAACGCCGATGCGAAGGATTTTATTTTTGTTAGGCATCATTTTATCTGTTTCTTTTATCAATGACAACACTGACAAGCGCTTTCTTTTTGGCATTTTGTTTATCGTCATCGTTTTAATGCTTGAACTAAAAGACAGGTTATTAGCAAAAGATGAATTAATGGCTGGCAAGGCGGTGCAGACTGCTTTGATGCCATCGCAAAAGCCGAAAATTCCCGGCTGGGATGTCTGGTTGTACAGCCGACCGGCTAACGAAGTGGGCGGAGATTTGGTGGATTATGTCCAATTGGCAGAAAAAAAATGGGGATTGATTTTAGGAGATGTGGCAGGCAAAGGATTAGGCGCAGCACTCTTAATGGCTAAACTTCAGGCAACCATTCGCGCTCTGTCGCCGGGCATGAAATCATTGACGAAGTTAGGCACTGATTTGAATAAAATTTTTTGCCGCGATGGAATCCCGCATCGATTTATTACCATGGTCTTTTTGGAGCTTATTGCTCACACCGGCAAAATAAAAATATTGAATGCTGGCCACATGCCGCCGATTATTTTTGCGGGAAACGGCATTACTGAAATTGCTCCTTGCAATGTCGCGCTTAGTCTAAATGCCAAGGCAGCTTTTAAAAGCCAAGAGTATGAATTAAAAAAGGACGACATGCTGATCGTTTTCTCTGATGGAGTCAGCGAGGCAAGGAATAATAGGGATGAGTTTTTTGGTGAGTCCAGTATGAAAAAGTTGCTCCAAGAAAACCGCAGCCATAGCTGTGAAACTATGGGCAAAACGCTGCTGCGAAAAATCGATTTTTTTGTGGGCAATCAACGGCAGAGCGATGATCTATCTTTGATTTTGCTCAAAAGAGATTGAAAGCGGAAAATTGGTAAAGATCGCTTTAGATGAACAGTTTTATATTTAGCAGCATTTTGACCACTTCACCAGCGAATGGATACAAATAAATTCGCATTGCCTTGCCTATTTTGTTCTTGACTTTATTAAATATTACCGTTATATTTTTGCACCTGATTTTTTATTTACATTAATAAATTTGTTTGTTCTCATAATTAATTCTTCTTTCGTACGTTCTGTCAAGCTTAGTCATCATTAAAAATGCCATCAAATAAGGAGATCTTCATGCGCAAAGTAAAAGAATTATTTGTCATTCTCGAAGACAAGCCCAAAGCTCTCGGCGCCTTATTGACGATATTAGCAAAAAATAAAATCAAGATTAGCAGCATTGGTGTATTTGTTGATAGTGCAAAAATGTTGGTAGATAATGTGGAAAAAACGAAGAAACTACTGCTGGATAACAATTATGCGGTTGAAGTCCGCGAAGTGCTCGAAGTGAATATCGAAAATTCTACCAAAGAAATGGCTTATGTGACGGACAGAATCGGGCATGTCGGCATCAACATCTCCCACGCCTACGCCACCAGCGATCCAAAAAATGGAAAGATTAAACTTATCCTCGATGTGTCGGATCTTGAAACGGCTTTGTCGCTTTTTCAATAAATTTGTGGATTAAATCAAATGCCGATTTTTAGGATTGCAACATATTTAGCTGGCCTGGTTTGTTTTGTGGCAATACTTTATTGCCAGAAAAATGATGATTCAAACCGCCTCGGCTCAACAGTCTCTAACATCCGTGCGCTCAAGGATACGGTCGGCTTTTCATTTACTGAAGCACAAATAAAGGCTGTCGTTCAGATGGCAGAAAAATTGGAGTCTCAACAATTAAGCCAGAACAAGCATATTTGGGGAGAAAAAAACTGGATCGCTGGTATTTGTCCGCATGACGACCATTTGTTGGCTGGTAGAGTTTATGTCCACTTGATGCAAAATTTAACTGCCACAAGATATGTTATTTTCGGTGTAGCACATCAAGCACAAAAATGGGGAGTTCAGGACAAATTAATATTCGATTGTTTCGGTTATTGGTGAGCACCAGCCGGACCAATAAGAATCTCCGAATTGCGTGAACAAATTCTGCAACAGCTTCCGAAACAGAGTTATATCATCAATAATAACTGGCAAAGTGAAGAGCATTCAGTCGAAGGTATTGTCCCTTTTATTCAATATTATCGACCCGAGGCAGAGATTGTCTCCATTCTGGTGCCTTACATGAATTGGCGGAGAATCGATGAGCTAAGTACCCAGCTTGCTACGGCTTTCAGTTTAATTTTTCAAAAGTGGCATTGGAAACTCGGCGACGATATCGCTTTTATTTGTTCCAACGATGGTGATCATTACGGCGACATGGATTGGGGAGGACGGAATTTTGCACCTTTTGGCACCGATCAGCAAGGATATTTATTGGCCACCAATCAAGACAAGCAGTTAATAAATCAAACATTGACTGGACTTCTAACGGCGGAAAGGCTCAAAGATTTTTGCTATCGAGTGTGGGGAGAGAATAATCTGAAAGAATATAAAATTCGCTGGTGCGGCAGATTTGCCATTGCTTTAGGTTTGAGCACTTTATTAAAACTGACTGAAAAGCTGGGGTCCAAGCCGCCGGAAGGATATTTGCTTCGTTACGACACAAGTTATCATTTGGGCAAGCTACCTTTGGACGATATGGTCATTGGAACGACAGCAGGCAACAATAGTCATCACTGGGTAGGGTATAGCGCGATTGGTTACCGCTAATTGATTTAAAAAAATAAACTCATCATGTTAGAAGAAATTCTCTTTCAATATCAAAACTTAGTACACAAGGTCGATCAGGTATGGAAAAATTTGCGTCTTCATTATGACTCGCACATCATTTGTTCACCCGGTTGCAGCCATTGCTGCGAAGTCGAACGAACCATCTTGTCCATCGAAGCTTACGTTGTCGAGCAGCAGTTGGCAACGCTTTCCCCCCAGCGTTTAAAAAAGCTGCGCAGCCGGCATCGATTGAAAAATGATACCAGATGTCCCATGTTATGGGGAAATTTGTGCGCTATTTATTTTGCCAGACCAATCATTTGCCGCACCCACGGTTTGCCGATATTTTATTGTGAAGCGGAAATTACTTTTATTGATTACTGTCGACTCAATTTTACCCAACTTGACAAAAAATACCAATTCGATGATAAATTTGTTTTGGATATGGCGGAGTTTAATGTGGAACTTGTCCGTCTCGATCATCAATTTGCCGAATTCATATTGGGCAAACCATGGCGCCCAACCAATCGCCAATCGCTGAGAAAAATCCTAAAAAACCTAACTATAAAAGGTCCTAGTTAGCTAAAAAGCTTGAGAGCTAAATGTCGCTCTTTTATTGGACTCATCTTAACATAATTAAAACTAAACTGCGTTAAAAAACATCTGCTCGGCAAAAATATCTTGAAAATCCAACCGTGTCGACAATTCAATGTACTCGGCAAAATTGATAATCTCTTCGGCTTCTTCCCTCAGTTTTTTTGATAGCAGGAATTTCTTAGCGCCCAGGCTGGCGGTATTGCCCACGAATTTTACCCGTTCCGAGGGAAGATTAGGAATCAAACCAATTTTTTGGGCATTGAATTTGTTCAAGTAACTGCCAAAAGCACCAGCAATGAGCACTTCATCAATATCCGAAATTTCAATCCCTAATTCTTTACTCAAAATCGAAATGCCGGCAGCAATTGCCCCTTTTCCCAATTGTAGCTCGCGAATATCCTGCTGCGTCATTAGCATGGGAATTTCCTCGTTTGCTTCATTAAATGGCAGCAAAGCAAACGAGTAATTATTTTCTGCCTCAATAATGCGCTGACGCAACCAGGCTGGGAAATCTTCATGCTGCGGAACAACTATTTTCCCTGTGCTATCCAAAATGCCAACGCGCAGTAATTCTGCCACCACATCGACTAAACCTGTCCCGCAAATTCCTTTGGGTTCGCTTTCGCCGATGACATGAAAAAATACCTGATCTTTTTCAATGCTATATTTATCGATAGCTCCTTCCATGGCGCGCATGCCATTGCTAATATGTCCGCCTTCAAATGCTGGGCCGGCGGCAGCCGAGCAGCATAACAGCCGTCGTTTTGATCCAAGGACTATTTCACCGTTGGTACCAATATCGATGCCAAGTATGATCTTATCACTCTTGTGAAGATCACAGGCTAAAATAAAACCAGTAATGTCTCCGCCAACGTATCCCGAAATATTCGGCAAGGTGGAAACAATGCCACGAGGTTGAATGGTGATGCCTAACTCTTCGGCCATAAAATGTTGACTGTGTCGGTAGGCTGGAATATAGGGTGATTCGGCGATGAATTGCGGTGAGACGCCAAGCAAAAGATGATTCATTATGGTGTTGCCAGCAACGCTTAATTCATAAATTTCTCTGAATTTTACCTTTGCCTTCTCGCACAGCTCTTCGATCATCGAATTGATGGCTTTGATGGCTGCTGTTTGCAATTTCACCAGACCGCCCGGCTCGGAAGTCGCATATTTAATGCGGGAGATAACGTCTTCACCGTGTTTGGTCTGTGGATTAGTAATAGCACTAATCCCAAAGATTTTTCCGGAGGTCATATCAACAAGCGAACTGACAATCGTGGTCGTGCCCAAGTCAACAGCGACACCAAATAATCGATCGGTGGTATTTCCGGCTTCGATAGAAATAAATTGATTGGCGCTGGCGGCAATTGTGGCTTTGAAAGCATTTTTTCGCAAGAAAGTTGGTAGCCTTTGCAAAATCGGCAATGGTATGAGTAGCTGTTTTTGGGATAGAATCTCATGTGTGATTAAATTGGCAGAGTCGTCAATTTGATTTTCTACGCTGGGCTTTACCAATTCGACATAGATCTTTTTCAAATGCGAATCGACTTTGATTTTATCGGCAAGATCATAAGTAAGAAATTGTGTTGTCGTTGCCTTTTCTTCATATAGAATTTCTACTGACAAAGAGTTAGCAATATTAATTTGACAAGCAAGGTGGATTCCATCGCTTCTCTCCTCTGGCGACAGAGTAATTTCTTCTAACTGGGTAAAAGGAATAGCAGCTTGATGAATTTTAACTTTACATTTTCCGCACTTGCCCCTTCTGGCGCAGAGACTGGGGATGATAATACCCGCTTTATTAGCCGCTTCGAGCAGATTTGTGCCTACTGAGACTTTAATAGTTTTATTATTAGGTAGAAAAATAATGTGCATTTCTTCGGCGTTCAATTTTTCCTCCATTGCTTCATATCGTAATCTTTGCCTCATCTGTTTCTAATCACCCGAAATCTCGGTCCAGGTTTTTCTGGAATTTATTTCTGTGGAGCAGTGATTCAGGCTTTCTTAATCCCCCTCATTATTTACCTAAGCGTTGATTAATTTAGGAAAAGAGTTGCAGCAGGTTATTTTTCAAGGCTTGTTTTGGTGAGAGTTTCCCGCTTTTCGTCAAGCTGAACCGCTTTCTAGCCAAAATTCGAGTGATCGTGGTTAAGGGGTTGGTCGGCTGCCCGGTTTAACAATAGGAATTTTCTGTCGACACAACGGACAATTTTCTGGTGGATAAGTAATGACATCCATTTCCAACACAGAATAGGTGGGCACAGTAAATTTAACTTTTCCTCGG
Source organism: uncultured Cytophagia bacterium (assembly GCA_964571835.1). Taxonomy (GTDB): domain Bacteria; phylum Zhuqueibacterota; class Zhuqueibacteria; order Thermofontimicrobiales; family Thermofontimicrobiaceae; genus CAZNDR01. The sequence continues at coordinate 5,935 of CAZNDR010000030.1, forward strand.
CTTCTGTCCACCAGAAAGCCTACGCCCATTAAAGCGGCTTTGGCAGCTAAAACCAGGTCGATAACTTCTTTGATAGAGCCACCAGTGGTAACAACATCTTCTACTACTAACACTTTTTCGTCAGGTTTAATTTGAAAACCGCGGCGCAAAATCATCTTGCCATTTTCTCGTTCGGCAAAAATAGCGCGGGCACCGATCAGGCGGGCGACCTCTTGCGCCACGATGATGCCTCCCATGGCTGGGCCAATAACCAGATTAATTTTTTGATCCATAAATTGAGCAGCAAGTTCCCAACAGAGTTTTTGCGCTTGCCTGGGGTCTTGCAGCACCAGCGCGCACTGAAAATAGTGAGGACTGTGCAAGCCGGAGGTCAGTCGAAAATGGCCCTCCATAAAGGCGCCAGTAGCTTTGAAAATCGACAAGACTTGTTCTTTATTCAATTTTTTTTCCTTGGTTAAATTTATTGGTTCGATGCCGATTTATTTGATCCCGCATCTGTCTGGCTTGTTCGCCAGCCGCCTGGGCAAAATCCTTTTCAGAAGAGGCGAAAATGATACTGCGGCTAAAATTAAAAATTGCCCCGCCGCCTTGTGAGGCATAGCTCACGGCTAATGCAAAATCACCTCCCTGAGCGCCTAAACCGGGAATCAAAAACGGCACATCAGGGGCAATATCTCGCACCTGTTTCATCTCCTGAGGATAGGTGGCGCCGACTACCAATCCGCAATTGTCGCGCACATTCCATTTTCTTACCTGCTGAGCGACAATTTCAAACAGCCGGCTTTTTCCATTGGAAAATTTTTGAAAATCTGCCGCGCCCTGATTGGAGGTATGGCAGAGAAAAAACGCCCCTTTATTTTTATTCTCCAGAAAAGGCGCGACACCATCAAAACCGACATAGGGATTGACCGTGATGGCATCAAAATTCATTTCATCAAAAAAAGCCCTGGCGTACATTTTTGAGCTGTTGCCAATATCGCCTCGTTTGGCATCGGCAATTTTAATAATATCTGCTGGCAAATAGGCAACAATTTTTTTCATAGCTTCCCATCCACTTCCGCCGCACACTTCAAAAAAAGCGGTATTAATTTTATAAGCGGCGACGTACGGAAGAGTCGCTTCAATTATCGTCTGGCTAAAATATAATTGGGCATTCTTTTTATCCCTGATGAATTCAGGAATTTTATCCATCTCAACATCCAGACCAACACAGAGCAGACTTTGACTCTCCGAACAAATGGCACTCAGTCTTTGATTAAATTCCATTTCCGCTCTCTTGCCCCACAGGTAGTTAAATCGACTTAAAATAAGTTAAATTGAAATAAGAAGCAATAAAAAAAATTATCATTCTAAATTTGAAGGGCAAAACCTATCAAACCGAGCATTATGGGAACCGTCAGATTATCGGTATTGGTTGGTGAGAACAGTTCAATAAGTGTACCCAATAGGCTGAAGACAAAACAAATCAAAATCAGGCTGCCGGCGATAGCAGTGCCCTGGACAATAAATAAATAGCTCAGAGATGAAATTACAGTAAAAAAGAAAAAGGATAAAGAACCACCAAGTGATTTGCTCCGGCGAATTTTTTTCAGCGGAAATCGCTGACCAATAACTGCTGCCAGACCATCGCCCCAGGTCATAGCCATAATGCCGAGAAAAGGCAGTTTTAAGTGCGGCTGGTGAATGAAGGTTAAAAAGGTGCAAATTGTCAAAGAAATGGGATAATAAATAGTGCCGGGATTTTTTTCTGCCAATTCCATAGCTTTGAAGATGGTAAATCGGTAAGAGAAAAAGTTGATCAAAATAAAGGCAACCGGACCGATGATGGCATAATACCATTCGCTAAAATAAAACAGGGCGATAAAAATCCAATTGCCGACCGAGATGTGAATGATTTTCCGGCTGAAATCGTTGCTCAATTTAAAGAGCTTCTGCATAACAGTGGCAAAAAAAATCATAAAAAATACAAAAGCAAATCCTATAATGATACCGATTAGGTTACGATCCATTCGGCTCTCCTTTAAATAATAATTCTTCTCAAAACAAGCAGCCGAAAAATAAAAAGATTTAAATTGAAAAGCAATTAAAAATAGCAAAAGAATCACCAGCCTTGTTGCTCTGGCGCCTCAATTTTCCTATTACTCGATCACGACACTGAATTTTTAATTCCTGAGGATTGAAAAATTATTAATTTTCAAGTTGTTTTTAATGGAAAAAATTTTTATTTTTGCCCACTTTGAGAAGAGACAATACTCCAAATTCGAGAAGGTAATAAAGCGGAGCTTTTATGGCAAAATTAAAAATGGTGATCCCCAAAGGTCGCATTAACTCCAAGGTGATGACCTTGTTGAACGATGCCGGTTTTGGCGTTGAGAAAGCCGAACGTGTTTATGTGCCTCATGTCGCTGACAGTGAAATTGAGGCGAAAATCATGAAACCGCAAAACATTCCCAAACTGGTTGAGTTTGGTGCGCATGATATCGGATTTACTGGGCACGATTGGGTAGTAGAAACTCAAGCCGAGGTGGCGGAAATCATCGATCTCGGTTTTGACCGTGTTAGCATTGTGGCGGCAATTCCCGATACACTTGTCGGGGTCGATCTAAAAAGCCGGCAAATTATTGTCGCTTCAGAATATGAACGGTTAGCTAATCAATTTTTGAACAGGGAAAACTACGATTTTATTTTTATGAGGACATATGGCGCAACCGAAGTCTTTCCACCCGAAGATGCTGATATGATCATTGATAATACGGCAACGGGCAGAACGCTGAAAGAGCACAAATTGAATGTCATTCATACGCTCATGGAATCCACCACTCGCATGATCGTCAATAAGAAAGCGCTTCTCGATCCCTGGAAAAAAGAAAAAATCGAAGAAATGCGGATGCTATTTCAGGCGGTGCTGGATGCCCGTGATCGCGTCATGTTAGAAATGAACGTACCCACAGATCGATTCGAAAGCATTGTAAAAAAATTGCCGTGCATGAGGTCGCCTACCGTTTCCCCGCTTCACGGCGATCAGGGCTTTGCGGTGAAAATTGCAGTCAAAAAAAGTGAAGTTGTCAAACTGATCCCGCTGTTGAAGAAATATGGCGCCACTGATATTTTAGAGTATGAATTTCGAAAGGTCGTGTTATGAAATTTGTCAAAGATAGCGTGACCAGTCTTTCCGAATATTTCGTCTTGCAAGATTTTTCTGTAGTCAAGCTCAACCAAAATGAATCGCCCTTTGATGTGCCAGCGGAATTGAAAGATAAAATTTTGAAAAAACTGGCCGAAATGAATTGGAACCGCTATTGTGAAAATCGACCTTTAGCATTGATAAGGGCGATTGCTGAATACACCCAATTTCCAGAATCTGGGATTGTCGCTGCTAATGCGTCGAACGAAATCATCCAGGCAGTGTTTTCAACTTTCTGCCGCCAGGACGATAAGATTGTCGTCGTCACCCCCGGCTTTTCCGTCTATCCCAGATTAGCGCACCTCCATGAAATGACACTCGTGCCAGTGCCATTGGGCGTTAATTTTGAATTTGATGTCTCCCAAATCATCTGGGCAGCCGCCGAGGCGAAAATGGTGATTCTCTCGTCTCCTAATAATCCCACGGGAACCACGCTGCCCATCGAGGCGGTCATTCAAATCGCTAAAGGAATTAATGGCGTTTTTGTTTTAGATGAGGCGTATGTGGATTTTCATAAAATTTCTGCCCAGGAATATATTCATAAATTTGAAAATTTGGTCATTATCCGAACTTTCTCCAAAGCTTTCAGCCTAGCCGGTTTACGCCTGGGATATGTACTTGCCCAGCCGCATATTGCAAAACAATTGGAAAAAGCTAAGCTGCCTTTTTCGGTGGGAATTTTTCAGCAAATTGCTGGCGAGATGCTGATGAAAAATCACGCCGCTATCAATAAAAATGTCGAGATCATTATTTCAGAACGGGAGAAGCTTTTCGCCGCGCTCACAAAATTTGATCAAGTTCACCCTATCAAATCAGCAGCAAATTTTATCATTTTTAAAATTGATGGACGATCGGCTCAGCTCGCTTTCGAGTTATTTTATCAAAACGGGATCTTGCTGCGCTATTTTAATGAAAAGCAACTTAGCCCGTTTTTGCGGGTTACCATTGGCAAGCCGGATGAAAACAATAAATTTTTGACTGTCTTAAAAAAAATACTGAGCAAATAAATGGAAATAGAGGCTATTCTTTTTGATATGGATGGCGTACTGGTGGATGTTTCTCAATCTTATCATTATGCCATTAAAAAGACGGCAGAATTCTTTACTCGGGAAGAGATCCCATTTTCTGAAATTTATTTATTCAAAAACAAAGGAGGTTACAATAATGATTGGGATTGCACCCATGCCATCATTTCAGCGCACGGTAAAGATGTCCATTTGTGGGAAGTTTTTGACAAATTTCAGGAGCTTTACCTGGGAAAAAATTTTGATGGTTTCATTTTAAACGAGACCTGGCTTATGAAACAGCGAATTTTGGATTCGTTGTCCCATCGCTATCAATTGGGAATTGTGACGGGACGTCCGCGCTGCGAGGCAGAATTTGTGTTGCACAAATTTGGTAACGACCAATATTTTTCCACCTTAATCACACTGGAAGACACGCCGCCGGGAAAAAGAAAACCTGAACCGTTCGGAATTTTGTTGGCACTACAAAACCTAAAAACTGATAAAGCGCTGTATCTCGGCGATTCCATCGATGATATGAAAGCAGCTTCTTTGGCCAAAATCACTCCCATTGGTGTGCTCCATAGCGAAAGCCAAAATGCCAAACAGATCGATTTATTGAAAACCTGGGGCGCCCAGGCGATTTTGAATAGCGTTAACGACCTTGACGAGATTTTATAATGAGATGTGCAAAAACAGAGCGTATTACCAAAGAAACTAATATTTCTATCGAACTGACTATCGACGGAAGCGGGCATTATCACATTCAGACACCGATTGGATTTTTCAGCCACATGCTCGAATCATTCAGCAAACATGGTTTGTTCGATTTAACCTTGATCGCCACTGCTGATCTTCATGTGGATCAACATCATTTGGTGGAAGATGTCGGAATCGTTTTGGGACAGGTTTTCAAGCAAGCGCTTGGCGATAAACGAAGCATCAACCGCGCTGGCTATTTTGTTTACCCCATGGATGAAGCGTTGGCAGTTGTCGCGATCGATATCGGCGGCCGGCCTTTTTTGCAGTTCGAGGCAAAATTTAAACGCCGGTTTTGTGGCGAATTGGACAGCGATTTGCTAGAAGATTTTTTTCAAGGCTTTGCTTCTAATTTAGGTGCCAATGTCGTGGTACGTTTGCCATTTGGCAGAAGTGATCATCACAAAATCGAAGCAATTTTTAAAGCGTTTGCCAAAGCAATGAAAATGGCTTGTTCCACTGATCCACGGGCGTTGGAAAATATTCCCAGCACTAAAGGAAAGATTTAAAATGATAGCGATAATTGATTACGGCGCCGGCAATTTGAAATCGGTCAAAAAGGCATTTGATTTTTTGTTGGTCAAAAGCAAAGTCATTTCTTCGGGAAAAGAGTGGAACGGTTTTACTAGATTAGTGCTTCCCGGAGTGGGTGCTTTTGGTGCGGCAGTGCAAAAATTGCAAACCGCAGGATTGATGGATAAAATTAGAGATTGGCTGGCAGCGGATAAACCTTTTTTAGGCATCTGTCTCGGCATGCAATTGCTTTTGGAAAAAAGCCTCGAATCGAAGCCAGAGTCAGGCCTGAGTTTTTTTAAGGGAAATTGCCTGCGTTTTAAGCAAGGCAAAGTGCCGCAAATTGGCTGGAATCAAATTCATCTACAACGCCCATCCAAATTGGTAACCGGAATTGAGAGCCATACTTTTTTTTATTTTCTTCATGGTTATTACGTCCAGCTTGAAGACGAAAAAATAATCACTGCCACTACCGATTATGGTGTGACGTATGCTTCGATAATCGAAAAAGGAAATATCTATGCTGTACAATTTCATCCGGAAAAAAGTGGCGAGGTGGGACTGAAATTGTTGAAAAATTGGGTAGAACTATTTCCGGCAGAATAAAAATTCTCAGCGAATATTCTATGGTGCGGATGTTTTTATCTGTGAGAAGTATTTGGTTATCAGGCCGATTTTTTCATTTTCTGATTAACGGCTGCCGCTGGATATGTTATTCCATTGGCGCTTTTGAAACTTAGCAAATTGATAATATGAATGACCAGTCAAAAAGCTGATTGAGCTAAAGCCCAAGTGATTTCAGATTTCATAAGTTTCTCCGCCATAAATGGCGGAGCTATGCATGAAAATTGAATAGCTCCGTTCTTTAGAACGGAGATCTTTTAATTTCCCCACCAATTCTTTGGGCTTTAGCCCTTCAGTTCCTGGGTTTTTTTTTCGACTGGTCATCCATATTGATAATTAAAAAAAAATCAGGCTTAACATGTTAGCAACACGAATTATCCCCTGCCTTGACGTGGATAACGGCAGGGTCGTCAAAGGAATCAAATTCAAAGACATCAGAGATGCTGGCGATCCAATGGAACTTGCTGCCCTGTACAATGAGCAAGGCGCCGATGAGTTGACTTTTTTGGACATCGGGGCTTCATATCAGAGTCGAGAAATAATGCTCGAGGTGGTAGAACGCGTGTCGAGCCAAATTTTTATCCCCTTCACAGTTGGCGGCGGAATTCGCCAGGTCGCTGATATACGAGCAATGCTGAGAGCCGGAGCAGATAAAGTCGCGGTTTGCTCCGCTGCTATTAAAAATCCACACCTGCTAACGGAAGGAGCAAAAATTTTTGGCTCGCAATGTATCGTCCTCTCCATCGATGCCAAACGGCATGGCAATACCTGGCACGCTTATATCAATGGCGGAAGAATTGATTCGGGTGTCGATGCTCTCCAATGGGCAAAACAAGGCGAAGATTTGGGTGCGGGCGAAATTCTGCTTAATTCGATGGACAAAGACGGCACCCGTGAAGGTTATGATTTGGAACTGAATCGCTGCGTCTCCAAGATGGTTAAAATCCCAGTCATTGCTTCGGGTGGCGCCGGCGCCCTGGATCAAATGTACGATGCCATTTTCGAGGGAAAAGCAGATGCCGTTTTGCTCGCCTCGCTGCTACATTATGGCGAACTTACGATTCAAGAAATAAAAAATTATTTGCGAGGGAAAGGAGTTTGTGTCCGATGATTATTCCTTCAATCGATTTGATGAACGGCAAGGCTGTTCAATTAAAGCGGGGTCGGGATAAAATGCTGGAGCGGAAAAATCCGCTGGACCTGGCTGAATATTTTAGTCGCGTTGGCGAAATCGCTGTTATCGATTTGGATGCTGCCATGGACAAGGGCAGCAATAAAGAAATCATCAAACAACTGTGCCGAATTGCTGATTGCCGTGTCGGCGGCGGCTTGCATGATGTTGCTTCAGCCAAAGAATTTATTTCACTGGGAGCACAAAAAGTAATTGTCGGTACAAAAGTTTTTGAAAACGACCAAATCAATGTTCCATTTTTAAAGGAATTAGCTACAACCATAGGTCGGCAGCATATCATTATCGCCATTGATGCTTTTGAAGGAGAAATTGTAACTCACGCCTGGCAGCATAAAACGGGCTTAGATCTTTTTGAGGTCATCGATAGTATTGAGCCGTTCGCGGCTGAATTTCTTTTTACTTGTGTGGAAAAAGAGGGAGGCTTGTCAGGAACCGATTTGCCCACAGCGCGCAAGTTAACAGAAAAAACCGCCAATAAAATTACTTTAGCTGGTGGCATCACCACGCTGGACGAGATTCGCGCTCTGGCAAGCCTGAATGTGAATGCTCAATTGGGCATGGCACTTTACACCGGCCAATTGAAGTTAGAGCACGTCTTTATTGAGTCACTGAATTGGAACAGTGATTTATTGCCAACCATCACCTGCGATGAACGAGGTCAAGTTTTGATGCTCGCCTATTCCAATAAAGAGTCGCTCGACAAAACTTTGACAACAGGAAAAATGTGGTATTTTTCCCGCTCACGAAACAAGTTGTGGATGAAAGGAGAAACATCAAACAACATTCAAGACTTCCTTCGATTTCGTGCTGATTGTGATGCTGATGCGCTGTTAGCTACGGTCCGGCAAAAGGGAGTGGCATGTCATTCAGGAAATTATTCCTGTTTTGGTAATCAAAAATTCAGCTTGGAAATTTTGTATGATATCATCACAGACCGGTTTGCCAATCCGCTGCCCGGCTCGTACACCGCGACCTTAACCGAAAGTAAAGTTCGAGAAAAGCTGAGGGAGGAAACCAGGGAGGTTATTGAAGCAAAAACCCGGGACGATATTATCTGGGAGGCGGCTGATGTTCTTTATTTTCTGTCCGTTTT
>CAZNDR010000030.1:14403-16118 GCA_964571835.1 uncultured Cytophagia bacterium
GTGAGAGAAATCATTAGCGAGGTAAAACGCCGCGGCGATGAGGCAGTCAAAGAGTACAGCGACAAATTTGATGGCATTAAATTGACCTCATTGAAAGTAACCGAAGAAGAGATTTCCGCCGCCTCAAAAATGCTGTCCGATGAAAACTTAAAGACGCTGAAATTTGCCGCCGAAAATATCCGCCAGTTCGCTGAAAAACAGAAAGAGCAATTTCAAAATTTTGAATGGGAAATTAGCTCTGGCGTTTTTACTGGACAAAAGGTAATTCCCATACAACGAATTGGAATATACGCCCCCGGTGGAAATTATCCGTTGCCATCGACAGTTTTGATGTGCGCCCTCCCGGCGCAGGTAGCTGGCGTTAGCGAAATCGTTCTTTGTTCTCCACCCACCTATCACGGTTCCATTCATCCAGCGATTTTGGCCGCAGCTCGCATTTCTGGTGTTGACGAAATTTATAAAATTGGCGGCGCCCAATCAATCGCCGCAATGGCCTTTGGCACGGAGACCATTAGACCGGTGGCTAAAATTGTTGGCCCTGGCAATAAATATGTAACTGCCGCGAAAAAGGAAGTGTTCGGCAAGGTCGGAATCGATTTTATTGCCGGACCCACTGAATTATTAATCATTGCCGATGAAACCGCCAATCCTGAATTTATTGCCGCTGACCTGCTGGCGCAGGCAGAGCATGATGTTAACGCCACACCTATTCTCATCACCAATTCCCAACAGCTTGCTCTGAAAGTCAACAGCGAAATCAAAAAACAGTTGCTTTCCTTGAAAACTGCTGAACTGGCTCGGGCGTCCTGGGAGAAAAATGGATTGATTATCTTGACAGACAATTTGGATCAAGCTGTCGAGATAAGCAACAGAAAAGCCCCGGAGCATCTGGAATTGCAGGTGAAAGATGTAAAAAAGTACGCTGATTTATTGACCAATTATGGTTCATTGTTTATTGGCGCTTCTGCTGCTGAAGCGCTGGGCGATTACAGCAGTGGACTAAATCACACCCTGCCGACCAATACCACTGCACGCTACACAGGCGGATTGAATCCAAAAGACTTTTTGAAAATCCAGACCACGCTGCGAGTCGAAAAACAGGGACTCCATACTATTGGTCCAGTGGCAAAAAAAATAGGAGAGATGGAAGGATTGCACGGACATGCCAAATCGGTTGATTTGCGTTTGAAGTAAAAGTTAGTCGTAGTTTTGAATGGCTAATGATAGTTAAAATCTGGAGAAAAATCTTTGCCATTGTAAAAACAAAGAAGATAGAAGCACAGCCAATTTTGCAATGAAAATATTTTCGTCTTAGCTAATAAGCTTGTAAAGTCTGGAATAATTCCACAACAGCCTGCTGAAGACGCTTTGCCTATTTCAACAGCGACTTTTCACGGAATGGCTTTTCTATTGACATGGAATTGTAAACATATCGCCAATGCAGCGCTTCGTAATTTTGATGAACTTTTTGATTGACAAAGATAAACTTTCTTTGCTCAAAAAAATATTTGATTTACTGCCTTATCTCAATAAAATTTGAACAAACAAATCATTCTCTTGCCAATGATCTAAGAATCAACCTTGAAAATAGCCAAAGGTAAATTAGAATTTTTTCCATGCCTTAAAAATGGCATTCACTCAGTACCTTAATTCTATAGATTTTTAGTCTGCCTACAAAAGTAGACACCTCTTGATTATGATGATAACACTCAGGC
>CAZNDR010000031.1:0-16031 GCA_964571835.1 uncultured Cytophagia bacterium
ATCAATTTGCAGACCTTACTTGATTTCCGGTACAAAAAAATTTTTCGCGCTAAACCGGGCAAACATGGGCAGGGCGCGCAAAAAACTGGCCGGGATGGCGAGGATGTTGTCATTAAAGTTCCCTGTGGCACGATCGTGTTGGCTGCGCAGGGCGAAAAAATATTGCAGGACATGGTAAAAAATGGTCATCGTTTTATTGTCGCCAAAGGTGGCAAGGGTGGAAAAGGCAATCAACATTTTGCTACGCCAACTCAACGGACTCCTAGATTTGCCGAAGATGGACAGCCAGGCGAAGTGCGCGAAATTATGCTGCAATTAAAGTTGATCGCTGATGTCGGCTTAGTTGGTTTGCCTAATGCTGGAAAATCAACCTTGCTTTCTCAAGTATCTGCTGCCAGGCCTAAAATTGCTGATTATCCTTTCACCACGTTAACTCCGCATTTAGGCATCGTCAAATATAAAGAGCATCAGAGCTTTGTCATGGCAGACATTCCCGGACTTATTGAAGGCGCACACGTGGGCAGAGGTTTAGGATTGAAATTCCTTCGCCACATTGAGCGAACCAAGGTGTTAGCTTTTCTTGTTGACGCTACTTCTGAAGATATTAAAAAAGACTATCACACGCTAAAAAATGAATTGCATTCATATAAAACTGATTTGTTGGACAAACCATCTGTTCTTGTCCTTACAAAAAGTGATTTGCTTATTAACGATTTCGCTGCCATAAAAAAAATGCTAAAAAACCTTGACGTACCGATTCATTTCATATCTGCCATTTCAGGCCAGGGTTTGGAAGAGCTTATAAAAATGCTCTGGTCCCTTTTGAATAATTCTGAAAAGGCAAAGTAAAAAATGTATGTCGACATCGAACAGCTTATAAATCTCAACGCGGTTGCCGGCGTAGGATCGGCTCGACTGCGTTCGCTGATGGCACATTTTCGTTCAACCGAACTAATTTTTAAAGCTCCCCTAAAGGAACTAACAGCTATCAATGGCGTTGATTATAAAACTGCTAAAAATATCGCTTGCTATTCAAATTTTGCCTTTGGCCAGTCGCAGCTAATAAAAGCTAAAGCAATTGATGCCGAAATTATTCATTTTTGGGACGAACGCTATCCAGAGAATCTAAAGAGAATTTATGATCCGCCAGTTTTTCTATATGTTAAAGGTCAATTAGATAAACTGGATAGGTACGCTATCAGCATTGTCGGCACTCGCTTGCCAACAGCTTACGGCAAGGTTATTGGTGAAATAATTTCCAAAGATCTGGCAAAAAAAGGCTTGACTATTGTCAGTGGTTTAGCCAGAGGAATTGATACCATTAGCCATTGCGGTGCACTGCAGGTTAAGGGCAGAACAATTGCCGTGCTCGGCTCTGGAGTCGATAAAATATATCCAGCAGAAAATAAAAAAATAGCCGATGCTATTGTTCAGCAAGGCAGCATTATTTCTGAATATTCCATGGGCTCCAGTCCGGATGCCTTAAATTTTCCCAGAAGAAATCGTATTATTGCTGGGCTTTCATTGGGCACTATTGTTATTGAGGCGGGAATAAAAAGTGGCGCCTTGCTTACCGCCAACTATGCACTTGAGCAAAATCGGGAAGTTTTTGCCGTTCCCGGAAATGTGAACAGCCCAAGAAGTGCCGGGACAAATCAGCTCATTAAGGATGGCGCAAAACTTATTACCGGTGCTAACGATGTCCTGCTGGAATTAGAGCTGCAACTAAAACATTTATTGAAAAAAGAAAACCATCCAAGTAATAAGATCACTGATGATTTATCAGTTGATGAAAAATCTATTCTAGAGGCTCTTTGTAACGAACCAATTCATATTGATAAGTTGGCTCAGAAAGTAAAAAAGTCAACGGCAGAAACACTTTCGTTATTATTGCCGCTGGAATTCAAAGACCTGGTGAAGCAATTGCCGGGCAAACTATTTGTCAAAATCTAACGAGCTTAATTTTGCTTTCTCATAAAAATTCTTTACCAATTGATGCACAAACTGACCTTCAACCAATAAGCGTTGTTTCAGTTGTCCGATGCCAAACTTACGACCGTCGGCTGGTTGAAAAAGCCGTCGACGATTCTTTGAAAAATATTGGCGGTTTAGATCGATTCATCAAAGCAGGGAACTGGGTTCATGTCAAGCCAAACTTGTTGACAGCTAAATCACCGGACAAAGCTGCCACAACCCATCCGGAGTTAGTTCGAGCAGTTGTCAAACGAGTGCAGGCTCTTGGAGCGAAGGTAACCATTGGTGATAGTCCAGCTGGTATTACCCGACCGATAGAAAGCTATTGGCGAAATACCGGAATGGAAAAAGTTGCTCACGAAACAGGCGCAGAGTTAGTGCGGTTTGAAAAAAATACCGTCGTCGAACGAATCGTTGATGGGAGGTCTTATTATATCGCCAGTGTTGTCGCTCAAGCTGATGTTATCATTAACTTATGTAAACTGAAAACACACAATCTGACTTTGTACACTGGCGCTATCAAAAATATGTTTGGCTCTATTCCCGGTTTTCGCAAAAGCGAATATCATAAACAAGCCCCAAAGGTAGAAGAATTCTCTCAGATCATTGTGGATATTTTCTCGGTCACGCAGCCGCAATTGTCGATTATGGATGCTATAACCATCATGGATGGCAATGGGCCGTCCGCTGGCAAGGCAAAAGAGTTAGGATTGATATTCGCCAGTACGGATGCGGTGGCAATTGATGCTATCGCAGCAGCCATCTTAGGATTCGATGAGGGAGAAATTGCTACTACCGAAATTGCTTTTCAGAGAGGGCTGGGCGAAAAAAGAAAAGAAAATATTATCTTTAAGGGCATAAATTTGTCTGATTTTCAAAAGACGGCTCATTCATTTTCCTTACCATCCAACTATTTCCTGAAATATGTTCCTACCTCAGTGATTCAAGTACTAGGCAAGCTTCTGTGGGTGAGGCCTAAACCAGAAAAAATAAAATGCCTGCGCTGTGGTGAGTGTATTGCTAATTGTCCGACCAAAGCAATGTTATCTCAAGACGGTTTTCCTATTATCGATTATAAAAAATGTATTGCCTGTTTTTGTTGTGATGAAGTTTGTCCATATAGTGCGATCGATCAAAAAATAAGTTGGCTAGCAAAAAAATTTAGTTAATTTTTCTTTCACAAACTCTTTGCAATGAGGGAAGAATCCACTGCAACGGTAATTAACGAATCTAACAGACGATTTGGGTAAATTTTCTTGATTCGCCCAATATTGGAAATTTAATTTCCCCATTTTTTATCTCCTTATAAAACTTTTTAAATTGGTTTGTTACAAAAAAAGTCATTGACTAAAAAATTAAAATTTTGTATATTAACCAACAAAAGTCTCTATTCAGGAGGACTAGTCCTAATTGGTAAGGCAGCGGTCTTGAAAACCGCCGCGCTTTGCGCATGGGGGTTCGAGTCCCTCGTCCTCCGCAGCATTTTGGAGAGGTGCCGGAGTCGGCTGAACGGGGCGGCCTGCTAAGCCGTTGTAGGTCATTGATCTACCGAGGGTTCGAATCCCTCCCTCTCCGCTAATTTTATCAATTGACAAGGGTCAATTGATAATTGCCAATTAATTTTATTTAAAAATGCTATTTGAAAAAAATGACGAAGTGCGCGTTCGCTTCGCCCCGAGTCCATCAGGCTATCTTCATATTGGCGGCGCCAGAACCGCTATTTTTAACTGGCTTTTTGCCCGACATCATCAGGGTAAATTTTTGCTGAGAATTGAAGATACGGATTTCTCTCGTTCAGACAAAAAAATGGTGAACGCCATTTTTGAGGGGCTGCAACGCTTGGGACTTGATTGGGACGAAAAAGTTGTTTATCAATCTGAACGGCTGCCGCTTTACCAAAAAATTTGTCATCAATTGATAAAGAACGGTAAGGCGTATTATTGTTTTTGCAGTCAGGAGCGACTAAAAAAACTTCGTGAAAACAAAAAAAAAGATAGGGATTCCTATTTTTATGACGGCAGATGCCGCCATCTCAATAAAGATGATATACAGCGATTTGAGGCGCAAAATGTTCCCCGAGTTGTTCGCTTTCGCGTGGAACCTGGTGAAACCAATTTCAATGATGAAATTCATGGCTCTTTGACATTTGATCACAAGGAAATTGATGATTTTGTCATTCTGCGGGCAGATAATGTCCCGACCTATCATCTGGCAGTTGTAGTCGATGATTTCGACATGAGAATCTCGCATGTAATCCGGGGCGATGATCATTTGACAAATACGCCAAAACAAATTTTGTTGTATCAGGCATTAGACTGGAAAGCACCCCTTTTTGCTCATGTGCCGCTAATTCTTGGCATTGACAAAAAAAGATTGAGCAAAAGGCATGGAGCAACTTCTGTTATTGAATTTTTCAATCAAGGCATTTTGGAAAATGCTCTTTTTAACTTTTTGGCATTATTGGGCTGGTCGCCAGGAGGTGATAAAGAAATCTTGAGTCGATCAGATTTGATCGAGCAATTTAATCTCAAAAATATTAATAAGGCGAGCGCAATTTTTGATGGAACGAAATTAGCCTGGTTCAACAGCCAATACATTAATTTAATGACCAATGAAGAGCTTTATTTGGCGTTGCAACCATTATTGGTTAGCAGAAAAGATTTACATATCGAATCGTTCTCCAGCGATTATATTAAATTAGCTATTAAATTGCTCAAGTCCCGATTGAAAGCGCTTTCCGATTTTGTCGCCTATGGCTATTATTTTTTTAAAGATCCCGACAAATATGATAAAGCCGCGGTTGACAAATATTGGCAGGACGAAGGCAGTGTTGAATTGCTGACGAAATCAAAAACCTGCCTCGCTCATTTGCACAATTTTTCAGAGACTACTATTGAAGAGGCGATTCGTTCTTTGGCTGATACAATGAATATTGGAGCTGGCAAGTTGATCCACCCTATCAGAGTGGCGTTAACCGGATTTGCTGTGAGTCCGGGGCTTTTTGAGCTGATGGCTACACTTGGCAAAGAAGTTACTATCCGGCGCATAGACAAAGCGATTCAGTATCTGATAAGCAGAGGATAAAATTTGGGGAGTCGTCCAGCGGCAGGACACACGGCTCTGGACCGTGGAACCGGGGTTCAAATCCCTGCTCCCCAGCCAGGCAGTGATTGAATTGAAATGGCTGGTAATTAAATGATTCTTAGTGAATGATTGAAAGAGCTAATTACCAAGTGCAATCCATCAAAATGCGCCCGTAGCTCAAATGGACAGAGCATCTGACTTCGGATCAGAGGGTTAGGGGTTCGACTCCCTTCGGGCGTACAACAAGCGGCAATTTGGCGCGTTCGTCTAGTGGTCTAGGACGCCGGCCTCTCACGTCGGCAACACGGGTTCGACTCCCGTACGCGCTACTGCTAAAGCATTTTTGAAAATTAAGGATATTTATCGGTACTTTCCTTAATGGTGGTGATTGGTAAAAGGTGAACGGCAATTTGTAATTTGTCGTCATTCACTTGCTGCCAATAACCAACGTGCGCCCGTAGCTCAATTGGATAGAGCGTTTGGCTACGGACCAAAAGGCTAGGGGTTCAATTCCTCTCGGGCGTACCAGTTTATTAACCGCCTAGACAGAATTTCTTTTTGCCATTGACTATGAAATATCATGAGAAATGGATTGAGCAAGCTTTTATTGAAGCTGAAAAAGCTTATCAAAAAAACGAAGTCCCTGTCGGAGCGGTTATTGTTTTTGACGATAAAATCATCGGCAGAGGCCATAATTTAACCGAAACACTTCAGGATCCAACTGCCCATGCTGAAATATTGGCGATAACTGCTGCGGCAAATTATCTTGCTCATTGGCGGTTGGATAAAACAGCTATTTATGTGACCCTTGAACCCTGTCCCATGTGTGCTGGTGCAATTTTGAATAGCCGTATCCCTGAAGTGATTTTCGGCGCTTTCGATTCCCGATTTGGCGCTGCCGGGTCAGTTATTGATGTTTTTAAAAATAATGGTTTGAATTTTCCAGTAAAAGTCATCCCAGGCGTTCTTCAATATAAATGTGAAACCCTCATTAAAGATTTTTTTACAAAATTAAGAGTGGCTTCATTCGAGAAATTATCGCCGAACTGAGGAGAGGTGCCGGAGCGGCTGAACGGGGCGGTCTCGAAAACCGTTTTCGCCTTGGGCGAACGGGGGTTCGAATCCCCCCCTCTCCGCATGGTCATTTTCTTCATCAATTGAGAATTGATAATTTGCGATCCTCAATTAAAATAAAATCGGAGAGATGCCCGAGTTGGCTGAAGGGGCACGATTGGAAGTCGTGTGAGGGGTTTATAGCTTCTCCGAGGGTTCGAATCCCTCTCTCTCCGCCACAGTTTCTCATTGAGAATTGATAGGTGACAATTCTCAATTGAGTTGGGGCCGTAGCTCAGCTGGGAGAGCGGTACGTTCGCAACGTACAGGCCGTGGGTTCAAGTCCCATCGGCTCCACCAGGCTGTGCTAAACGGGGAGCTAGCGGTGCCCTGTAACCTGCAATCCGCTATAGCAGGGTTGAATTCCTCTTTTAGGTCTGCTCGTCAGATACTATGTGTGAATAAGCGGTATTGAAAGTTAAGTCCTGCGCAATAAAGTGATGCCCAACCCCGTCAGGACCGGAAGGTAGCAGCGGTAAGCAAAATCTTTATGTGCCGCAGGGTTGCTTGGCTGGAGCTGGCTGTTGGCACATCTTATCAGAAAAGAGGGATCAAGCAGAGGTGCACAGCCTTAAATTGTATGCAAACTAACATTGCCCGCCTATAGCAACAAGTATTAATGCAATTCATATTTATTCGGTAGTGCCGAATTAAATTTAGTAACAGTTGGAGAATTAAATGCCCTACCTTGTGTTAGCCAGAAAGTGGAGACCTCAAAAATTTGAGGATGTTGTCAATCAAAAGCACGTTGTGCTAACACTTCAAAATGCTTTAAAAACCAAGCGCCTCGCTAACGCTTACCTGTTCACAGGACCTCGTGGAATTGGAAAAACCACTATAGCTCGAATTCTAGCCAAAGCCATCAACTGCGACCAAGGTTTGTCTGAAAATCCATGCAATGAATGTGATACGTGCAAGGAAATAACCGCTAGCCGAAATTTAAATGTTTTTGAAATTGACGGTGCCTCTAATACCGGAGTAGATGATGTCAGAAAACTTCAAGATCAGTTGAAATATGCGCCCACGCCAGGCAAATATAAAATTTACATCATTGACGAAGTGCACATGTTGTCTGGTTCAGCTTTTAATGCGCTTTTAAAAACATTAGAGCAGCCGCCATCTCATGTGCTGTTTATTTTTGCTACCACTGAACCGCATAAAATCCCAGCGACGATTATCTCCCGCTGTCAGCGTTTTGATTTTAAACGGATCTCCATCAGTGAAATTTTTAACCAATTGAAACGAATTTGCCAGGAAGAGAACATTGAAATAGAAAATGATGCGCTTTATTTAATAGCCAGAAAAGCAGAAGGAGGCATGCGCGATAGTCAGAGCTTATTAGACCAAGCCATTTCCTTTTGTGGCACTACAATCAAAGCCAATGACATTATCAATCTGTTAGGTATTATTGACTGGGAAATCTTTTTTCAAGCCACGACTTGCATTGCCCAGAAAGACATCCAAAGCGGCTTCAAATTAGCTGACCAGATTTTTGTAAATGGGTATGACCTGATAGAATTTTTAAACGGACTCATTGAACACTTTAGAAACATTTTTATTTACAAAACGACCAACGATACAACCTTCATTGAGACTTCTGATAACTATAAAAACCGATACAAAGAAATATCCTCCTCATTTGAAGTGGCTGACTTGTTAAGATTGATTCAAATTGGTTCGGAGGCTCAGTATGGCATTAAGAAAAACAGCAATCCTCGATTGTTTTTAGAAATGGTCATTATCAAAATGATTCAGCTTAATAAGACACAAAAGATCGATTCGCTATTGCGTGGTATTGATAATTTAAAAGAAAAATTATTACAAGCTACTCCTCCTACTTTAAAGGAAACAACAAATTACCATTTTGCTGGTCAAGCAAAAGCAACTCAAACGCCGGTGTCCTCCATCCCATTACAGAACCATTCGCCAATAAAGCCTGATGTTGTTCATGACCAAGGCACAAAAAAAATCGAACAAACAACGGAAACAGAGAAATCAGCTGACCCAGAGCCGGGTAAAAGCGCTAGCTCTGATAATAATCCAATCATCTCGCTGGAAATGGTGGCGGAGCGCTGGCAGCAGTTAATCAACGAAATGAAAAAACAAAAAATTGCTTATGGCGCCTTTTTGGATGAGGGTAAGCCAGTGAGCGTCGAAGGCAATACCTTGACTATTGCCTTTGGGGTTGATAATGGCTTTCATATTAGCTACCTTGAACGCAACCATCAGGATGTCGAGACTATCATCGACAAAATTCTTGGCGTGGCGCTTAAAATTAAATATATAAAAGTGGTACCGCCAAACGCTGAAAACAGCGCAGATAGTAATACCTACATTAATAAACTTGGCCAGAAAATTCCACTTGTTAAAACAATTGTCGAGGTCTTTGATGGAGAAATTGTCGGATAAAACCGGAACATTCAGCCAGAGCTAGAGTATTAAACACTCACCGGTTTGGTAATCTTTTATTCGGCAATTACCTTTTTATTATTAAGGAGTAGAACGAATGAAGAGCATTGGAATCGCAAATCTGTTGAAACAAGCTCAACAAGTTCAGGAAGAAATTCAACGGGTCAAACAAGAATTGAGTGGTTTAAAAGTGACGGGCACCTCAGGTGGCGGCATGGTAACGGTAACGGCAAACGGAAAGCAGCAGATATTGTCGGTTAAAATTGATACTGAGACGATAAAATTAGAAGACAAAGAAATGCTTGAAGATTTAATTGTCGCAGCGGTCAATCAAGCGCTTGATCGTTCGCAGTCATTAGCTAATGAACAACTGAGCAAAGTTACTGGGGGGATTTTAAGCAACTTGCCGGAAGGAATAAAAATTCCAGGATTAAATTTATAGCAGCCTTACCGCAGCAATTTTAAATTTAAAAATTATTCAAATCGTGTAAGTAGTCATATTTTTTATGTCGCCAACCTTTTTGTCAAATTCGGTGCACCGAGCTGTGGAAGAGTTGTCGAAGCTGCCGGGCATTGGAAAAAAATCAGCGCAACGGCTGGTTTTCTATTTATTGAAGCTGCCCCGCCAGGAAGTAGCAGATTTAGCGCAAGCCCTGATCAATGTCAAAGATAAAACTATCTATTGTTCAAACTGTTTTAATATTACTGAAAGCGATCCATGCTCCATCTGTACCAATCCGGCACGAGATAAAAGAATAATTTGTGTTGTTGAAGAAGCAAATGATGTAGTGGCTTTTGAAAAAACCAGTGAATACCATGGACTTTATCATGTGTTGGGCGGATCACTTTCGCCGCTTGACGGGATTGGTCCTGAAGATTTGAAAATAAAGGAATTGCTAACTCGCTTGACACCTGAAGTCGAAGAAGTCATTTTAGCCAATAATCCTAATGCAGAAGGTGAAGCAACAGCGCTTTATCTCACGAAATTGATAAAACCATTAGCAATAAAAATCACCCGAATCGCCAGAGGGATCCCGGTGGGCACTGATCTTGAATATGCCGACGAGATCACCTTGCTAAAAGCACTTGAAGGCAGAACTATTCTTTAGCTCGAAGGCAACCTTGATCACGGCGGAGAATCTTTTTTATGTACTTACCTAATCTACTGACGATTTTAAGAGTTTTGCTAACCCCCATTTTTTTATATTTTTTATTTCATGATGGATTTAGTTTCAAATTCATCTCATTAATTGTTTTTAGTGTTGCCAGCCTGACTGACAGATATGACGGCATAATTGCCAGAAAATTTGGTGCAGTAACAAAATGGGGAACCTTTTCAGATCCCCTGGCTGATAAGCTATTGGTTTCAAGCGCTCTTTTCGCTTTTTATTATTTAGGTTATATTTTCTTATGGGTCGTTATCATCATCGTGACTAGAGATTTCTTGGTCACTTTTTTGCGCATCTATGCTATTCACAAGCGAGAACCGGTCGTAACCAGTCAACTCGCCCGCGTAAAGACTTTTGTTCAAATAGTATCCATCTTTGTCATCTTTCTTTTTTTACTGCTTGAGCAATTAGCCATCAAACGGGGTTCAGAATTTGCTATTCTCACTACTCTCCAAAAAATGTATTTTATTCATATTCTCATGGTTATCGTGGCTCTTCTCACTGCTTATACTGGATTGCAGTATTTTATTGTCAACCGCAACCATATTATTTCCATTTTTAAACCGTCCAAGCAAACTATTAGTCCGTCTGATTCACGCTAATAAATTTTCTTGTTACCGATTTTTATTATCCTTATTGAATTATTAACAAGATGAGAAGAAATCCCATGGTGAAACTTTTTGCCCGATTCATTTCCACCGGCTTTGGACTCGGTTACTCACCTGTAGCTCCAGGTACACTGGGCTCGCTAGCGACGATGGTCATTTGGTGGTTTTGTCCCTTATTTTCCACAGCGCAGTTCTTTTTAATAAATTTGTTCGTTTTTGTTTTGGGAATTCTTACCGCAGCTGTAACAGAAAAGGAATATCAGCAAAAATATAACAATAAAGATCTTCACGATCCGGGAATAATTATTATCGATGAAGTAGCAGGCATGATGACGGCGCTTTTTGCTATTCGAAAATCTTTGTTCCTTTTCATAGCAGCATTCGGATTATTTCGCTTTTTTGATATTCTAAAGCCATTCCCCATCAAAAAATTTGAAAAATTGCCTTCTGGTTGGGGCATAGTTTGTGATGATGTATTGGCAGGAGTCTTCGCGAATGTAGTTCTTCGACTTTTGGTGATTAGCTTTCATTGACAAATTATGGTTGAAATTCAAGCGACACATCAATCGACGCAGTAATTGGCTTGCCATCTTTAACTCCAGGTTCCCATTTGGCACTTTTTATCGCCTCTAAGGCTGCAGTATTGCACTCCTTATTCATGAGCAGCTTAACAAATTTGGTTTGCTTTAAAACACCTTTTTGATCAACCGTCACATTAATTACAACCGTTCCTTTTATTTTTCCCTCTTTGACTATTTGAGGCATTTTTAAATTGTTTTGGATCGCATTAAATCCACCCATTGGATGTGGTTTGTTTTCATCTATCATTTGGCTGAGAAGCTTTTGATTTATTGTCTTGTCGCTGCTGTCGGGTACTTCAATATTCGTTGTGGCTGCAGGAAGCATTTTGTTAATCGTGCTATCCTGCTCAGCAAATTGCACCTTGTTCACGGTTTGAGAATCTGGTTGCGTTGCTTTTTCAATAATCCTGGCCTCATCTTTTGACTTAAAGAGGGAGTCTGCGCTGACATTTTCCATATTTGCCGCAGCAATCGATTCAGCATTAATTACTTTTGGAGCAGTCATACTATCCACAGCAGTAACATTAGCACCATTAGCTACGTTAGGATGGGGATTGACAACCTCCGGTGCCGGTGATGTTGTTTGATGTTTGGTGCTGTCCACTTCAAGCGCTCCGTGATCTTTGAGAAAAGCAACCATAACTGAATCTTTATCTTTTTTTGCCATATTGATGGCAGTCATTTTGCTGTTTGTCTCAGCATTCACATCAGCCCCTTTTTCAATGAGCAACTTTACCATGTCTCTTTGATGAAAATCCACAGCATAGAGTAAGGGGGTGTATCCTAAAATGTTTTTATCATTTATTGATGCGCCAGCTTCCAACAATTGGCGAACAATATCTTCGTGCCCATTTTGAACAGCGAACAAGAGCGCCGTGTTTCCGCCCCGATTCGTTCTATCAATTTCTGCGCCGCTTTCCAGCAATAATTTGACCAGCTCGCTATGACCGAATCTGGCTGCTGTCATCAAAGCGGTGGTTTGGGACTTATCGTAGCTGTCGTTAATATCAACACCTTTTTCTAATAGCACACGAACCACTTCTGTGCAGCCTCTGGTAGCAGCTATCTGCAATGCCTCTTGACCAATGATCGTTCTATGTCTCATGTCCGCGCCTTGATCGATGAGCCTCCTTGCTATAGCTTCATTGCAATTTTCCACTGCGATCAAAAGTGGTGTTTCATCAAGTTCATTTTTAGCATGAATATCTGCACCATTTTCAATCAGTAACTGCACTATGGCTGCCTGATTCTTTTTAATGGCTAACATCAATGGAGTATAACCATACCTCTTCGAAGCGTTGATATTGGCTCCATTCTCTATTAAAAATTTCACAACCTCTGCCTGTCCTTCTGCTGATGCCAGCATCAGTGCAGTTGTGCCATCGTCAATCACTTTGGCATTAATATCAAAGTTATCCTTAAGCGTTCTTTTGACCACTTTCATATTTCCCGTTTTGCAGGCTAAAATAAAATCTTCAATTTGCTGTGCTTTTAAGACAGAAACACCAAACATCAGCAAAAGATAACAAGTCAACCTTAATTTTCGGAACATTTGCTTCTCTACGATGCTATTTTTCTCTTCGTGATTGAGCATGATGACTGCTTTCCAATTTATTCACGATGTAATACAGCAGTTTTAAGTCATCAAAACCGATATCTGCTACTCGCTTAATAATCCGATCAAAAATTTTCGCTGATGGTTCAACTCCTATCTTTACTAAAAGTTCGCTGACGCGACTTTTAACTCTATCAAGAGTCGCCGCATCCGCTGAAACTAATTTAGGCATTTCTTTTATTAGTGTAAAAAAGGAAAACGAATAGGCATAAACCATTACAGCCTGCGCCAAATTCAATGACGGGTAATTTGCCTTTATGGGAATGTAAGAAATGACATCGCATGACTTAATTTCCGCATTGGTTAAGCCATTGTTTTCTCTGCCAAAAACAAAAGCAATATTGGATAGCCAATGTCTCCTCTTTTTGAGGTAAGTCACCATTTCATCAATGGAATAATATTTAAATTTTGTTGACCTTTTTCTAACGGTCGTTCCGATTGTCAAATCGCAATCCTGTACTGCCGCTTTTAAGTTTGAATGAACCAGTGCATTTTCCAAAATATCTATCGAACCAACAGCCATCCATCGTGCCCTATCATCTAAAGGATCACCAGGATTAACAAGCACAAGATTACTGAAGCCCATTGTTTTGAGGGCCCGAGCGCAAGCGCCGATATTTTCCGGCAGAGCTGGTTCAACCAAGACAAAGCGGATGTTCATTTCTTGCCCTTAAAACTAAATTTTCTCTAAAATTTCGATCTCAAATTTAGGCTGTTTTCGCTTATAAAGCTTGATGATTGCCTTGGCATTTGCCGATCATTTTCAAAGCAGTTGATTTTTCATCTTTTTTACCCAGGTCGCATCCATTCTTTCGAGCCGATTTTTTTTCAGATTCTCTTTTAATAGCCACTGTACCTCTTTATCTGGACAACTCAACCATCTTTCAAAATATTGTTTTCCTTTTTCTGGATAGGCAGCGATTGCAACGCTCCAACAATATCCCAAACCTTTTTTCAATACTCGGAACGGCTCGGATTTTCTATCATCAATTTCTAGCAGCGAGTTAGTAATTTGATTTAATAGTTTTAATACATTTTCTACCACGATCCGATTTGTCAATAAAATTGGCTCACACAATGTAGCAGCAGCCGCTCTTTTTTCAAATAAATTGCCCCGGCTCCAGCATTCCATCTCATTGATCAAACGGAAAATATCTTTTTCTCCCCAACGCTGCAAAGCCATTGCTACTGCCTCCCTGGTGCGCCAACGATTATCCGAGGCATGCCTTTTTATTATTGGCAAAAATTCGTACCGCCCTTCACTTAACAATCGTCCTAATCCCAGAATGCCACAGAAAGCAAAAAATTCCTGAGGCGTATTCACTGGCGCTATCTTATCATCAAATGTCAAATAACGAAAAAATAATTTTTGATCACCCTCATCCGCAACGGCTTTTCCCAATTCAATGTTACCTCGTTTTCCTGGCAACCCTGAGTTCTCTATCAAAAACTGGTCCCATTCCTTGAGCGATCGAAGCTTTAATCTGTATTCCCAAATATTCAATTTTTTCCTCTGTGACTAATTTAAATTTGCAGTGGCAGCAAGCAGCTCAGATAATTTGCTAGACCAAGAAATTTTTATTCTTGTTTAAAAGACAACTTATCAAAAGCCAATTCTTATTTGGCCAAAATAGGAATAACTATTCACAAAGCGATCATAAGCATACGCTGCATCAATTTGGAAAAATTCACTCCCAAGCCGCAACAAAATTTTTCGTCAGCCACTCCACCGCGTAGCCCAAGTTGAAAATTTTTTTTCCAGAAGTTTAGACGATATTCGCTGCCAAGTTGAATTCTTTCCCAGGTCGTATTGTAACGGGAATCCTGTTCAAACATATCCACCCAGTCCACGGCAATATCCCAGTCTTTTGTGATGGGATGGCTAATGCCGATATTGGCAATAAAAGGTGATTTTAATTCAAAAGATCGGTTGATCGTTATTTTTTGATAAGCGCTGACTAAAGCAGTATCGCCGGCAGCATTGGTTACCGGCTGCCCGGTAGGCGTTCGGTCATAATATATTTTAGGCGTACGGTAATTCAACTCAATATTTTCCTTAACTGATTGAATGGGAAAAATATTTAGCAGCGACAGACCAAAATTGGTTCCCCAAGTATTTTGATAGGCGCAGCCAAAATCACCGGTCACACCGATGACATCGGATTTCAGGACGTCCATAGCTGCGTTGAGTCTGTCATCATAATCGGTTACCGGTATACGCTCGGTAGAAAATCTCCGGTTGACCACTTTTAAATTGGCGCCAAACAGCCATCTTTTTTTCCACTGAAAACCATAGCCTAAAGCTCCCTCCAAATCAATGTAGGAGACTTGATAAGCGATGGGAAACAATTCATTAATATGAATGACCAGTCAAAAAGTTGATTGGGCTAAAGCCCACATGATTTCGGATTTCTTAAGTTTCTCCGCCATAAATGGCGGAGCTATTCATGAAAAGTGAATAGCTCCGTTCTTTAGAACGGAGATCTGTTAATTTCCCCACCAATTCTTTGGGCTTTAGCCCTTCAGTTCATTTGGCTTTTTTCGACTGGTCATTCATATTCATTAGTAAAGCCTTCACCGGGGCCTAACAAACATGATGTCAAGGCACCCAAAAGTTACGCCAGAGATTTTGCTGCCAGTAGTGGTTGATTTAGATTTTCTGGGATTTCGATACTGGCTATGTAATCCAGAGTAGGGCTCAAATGCACCGAAAATCCTGAATAGCCAAAACCGTAAAAAGACAAGCCCAGATTTCCATATTGTGCAGTTATAGCTGGAATCACACTAAGGCCATGAAGGTATGGTTCTTCAGCCGGACCTGTTACCTGCTCTGCCATATCCAGCGTAAACTGCATACCATCCTGAATTTGATGCAGCGCCTCCAAACGCTGCTGTGCGGTAGCGTCTTTTTTGAAGAATGCCTCTAAGCCGTCCCAAATTTGGGTCATTGATGTGGCATCAAGAAATTCATCTAAATTATCACTCAAAAACCAGGCTGCATCATATGTCTCCGGTGGCATGCTCCCTGCCAAGCTGAGAATCTCAAACGACTTTTTTGATCTTCCCAGAAAAGCCGGATTATACATCATGGCATTAAAATTATTGCCCAGCGCCAATTGTACGTTTCTCAAGCCTATTGCCTTGACGTTGTACATGCTAATGGGATAAAATAATTCCTTTGTTTTCGCATCAAGGCGTATCAGGGGAAGAGAATCATGGCGAGAATAGTAATAAGCGTGTTGAGAATAAGATAGCGAAAACGCAAGCAATAAGCCCCAAAATATTAAGCGAAATAATGACAAAAGTTTTCTCCAGTTGATAAGATAATTCATTGAAGGATACATTATAAATCTAAACAAATTCTGCAAAAAATCAATAAAAAAATTTTCTTCGACTGATCCATTTTTTTCTCTTGCCATTTTATTCCTTTAATGAATAATTTTTCTTGATATGAAGCGCAGGTTTGCTTATATTCGTG
>CAZNDR010000032.1:0-15921 GCA_964571835.1 uncultured Cytophagia bacterium
GAACAATGAAGGTTTTCAGATCAAACTGAACGTCATGCCGAGAATTTACCAAACCTGGTGGTGGCACCCGGCGGTCATTACTATACTGCTCATATTGGTTGCGCTGGTTTTGACCTGGAGAATGCGCCAAAAAGTTAAGCGGTCTATTGAGCTGGAGAGGGTGCGCGCCCACGAAAGTGAAAAAGTCAGCAAAAATATCTCAGCCGATTTTCATGATGAATTAGGACAAAAATTGACCAGAATTTCCCTGTTCAGCGAAATTATCAAACAGGAACTGAAAACGGTGGCGCCGCACAAAATGGAATTAATCGATAAAATTATAAAAGCAGCCAATGAATTGTCAAGCAGCACCCGCGATTTCATCTGGTCGTTAGATGCGGATAAATGTTCATTATATGAAACGATCGTGTACCTCAAAGATTTTGGCGATGAAATGTTCGACAAAACGGGGGTCAATTTTGTAGTCAATGGAATCAATAAAAATTTTGACAGGATAAAATTGGTAGCTGGCTGGCGCCGCCAAATAGTACTGCTATTTAAAGAAGCGATGCACAATGCCTTAAAACATTCAGCGGCTAAGAATGTAACGTTTAGCTGCTACGTGGAAAATGATTTTCTGCTCATAAAACTCAGCGACGATGGCCATGGCATAGCTGAAAATACCATCAACAATGGGCATGGATTAAAAAATATGAAAATTCGAGCGGAAAAAATTAATGGGCAGATAGAAATTTTATCGGATAGTTCCAATGGCACGCACATTATTTTTCGTGCTAAAATACCCCAAATGTGTGATTGATTATTTCATAGTGATTGAGTAAATTAGGAAGATAAGGATTGATAATGATCAGAGGTAGATTATGCCGTCTCGAGGAAATTGATAATATGATCAGTGTAGCGATTGTCGAAGATGATAATGAGATCAGGGAAAGTTTAGCCATATTAATAAATGGAATGACGGGATATTCGTGTGTCTATAAATTCCGCGACTGCGAAACCGCCATCCCCCAGATTATAGAAGATCCTCTGGACGTGGTGCTGATGGATATCGGTTTGCCGGGAATGTCCGGCATTGAAGGGATAAGAATTCTCAAACAAAAATTGCCTGACCTCAATATTATAGTTCTGACCATACATGGCGACAGCCAGCGAGTTTTTGAAGCACTATGCGCTGGTGCTTGTGGCTATTTGGTTAAAAACACAACGCCAGCAAAATTGCTGGAGGCAATTCGTGAAGCCTATGAAGGCGGCGCGCCCATGAGCATGCAAATCGCACGCCAGGTGGTAAATTCCTTCAAAACTAATCCGTGTGATGAATTGACGCAGCGAGAAATTGAAGTGCTAACCCAATTATGTAAGGGAAAAAGCTATCGCATGATTGCTGCTGCGCTTTTTATCAGTGAAGAAACAGTACGCCGCCACATCAAAAATATTTATAAAAAACTTGAAGTTAGCTCTAAATCAGAAGCTGTTGCCAAAGCGCTCAAAGAGAGAATTATTCACTTATGAACTGATGCTGACTAATTTGGCAAAACATAAATTATGCCTTTGATTCTCCTTGCACCTGATTTTACATCGTTAAGCTATTAAAATCAAAAAGATTAATTGACTGACTATTCCTGCCTTTCCGCCCCTTATTCATTGCCAGCCAAAAACTAACAAATCGTAAAATTAACCCTTTTGGGTTATTGAATTCTCTGGCTGTTTTAACTATCTTGTGCCCAGTCTGTTCATTTATTTGCTTATCTGCTAATGGCTCAGATAGATAATAGTGAGTTTTGTTATTCTGTTGAGAGGTTCATTGATCGTGGAAGACAATAAAAATACTCTCTCAAGATTGATGGAAATTTTTTTTATCCCGAATTAACCTTAATAAAATTATACATAACTAACTATGGGAGGTCAATTATGCAAAGAAGGTTATTAATTTCTATTTTTCTGATAATGGTTCCCGCCTTCATATTTGCCGGGACCACAGGAAAAATAGCTGGGGTGGTAAAAGATGCTGAATCCGGCTCCGCGCTGCCAGGCGCAAATGTTATTATTGTTGGCTCAACACTGGGCGCGGCTTGCGATATGAACGGCGAATATTTCATCATCAATGTTCCAGTAGGAACCTATGACTTAAAAGCCAGCATGATGGGCTATCAAGCGCTGGTTGTCCAGCAAGTCAAGGTAACAGTTGATCACACGACCACTATTGATTTTTCGATGAAGCCGACTGTTTTAGAAATGGCAGAAGCCGTTACTGTCACTGCTGAAAGAGAGGTTGTCCAAAAAGACATGACCATGAGTCGGCAGATCGTATCTGGCGAGCAAATTTTTGAACTGCCGTTGTCCAGTTTCCAGGCGGCAGCGCAATTAGCTACCGGTTCCGTGAGAGATCACATCCGCGGCGGGCGCGCAAATGAAATATTGACTATGGTTGATGGTCAGTCGATTAAAGATCCGTTTGGTGCTTATTTCGCCGGTAACGTCGGCATGACTTCGGGCATTGGCGTCAATTTAGATGTTCCTGAATATGCCATTGAAGAGATGGAGGTATTGACCGGTGGTTTTAATGCCGAATACGGAAATGCCCAATCAGGGGTAATGAATTTAGTGACCAAAATTGGTGGCACCAAACACAGCGGCACGGTGAGGGTGTCAACTTACGCGCCGGAGTCTTTTAATGCTGCTTCGAACCAAGCCTGGTTCAGAGAGAAAGATTTAAACGTGCGTTTGATCCCGGATTTTGCCGATAGCACTGGCGCTGTCCACCGGGGTTCTCGTTTGGCAAATCTTTCCTCCAGCGACATCAACGGTCTGTCTGAGTCACAACTCGAATCGGTGCTGCAAAATACGTTTGGCACTGATCAATTAAATTCATTTTTAGGAAACAAAGTAGAATTTAGTGTGAGTGGTCCCATGCCATTGTTAGGATGGCTGGTACCGGGCGAGGTAACCTATTCCATCAATGGTGACTATTCGAATCAGAAACGGGGACAATTGGCTTATCAAGGTGCGCAAACTAATGGGTCGCTGCAGGGTAAATTGATGTTTAAGCTGTCGCCCAGTTACAAGCTGCTATTTTCTGGAATTGGCTCTTTCAAAAATGATATGGATTTGGATTGGGATGATCAGGACGGCACCAAATATCCTGGCGGCTATTATCCGGGCTACGGCACGATTTATCCTTCGTCTGAGAAAGCGCGCCATCGGCGCTGGAACAATTGGATGGGACAGGTGAAATGGACCCATACCTTATCGCCAAATTCATATTATGAAGTGCTGCTGGGCGCCCGTCAGAACACCTATAAAGCAGGCGTTCAAGATTACAATGATCGAGATGGCGACGGCAATACCACAGAATATTTGCAGTGGGGAAAGTTTCGCGTGCCGGATAATCCTTCTGATCCCAATACCGCCTGGCATGAAGAGCTATTATATTACACAGATGATACCGATTGGGTGTGGGTGCCCGCGGATGGACAAAAAGGTTGGAGCGGCGGCTGGAAGTGGGGCGTTCCCGGAAAATCGCGCTGGGAAAATGTTTGGTACGTACCTTTGGGAAGCGATGGATGGAGAAGTGAATGGCGCTATTTGACCGGCACTAGTTATGAACGCGAATTGGAGCCGTACCCGATACCTTTGTTGAATGAAAGTGACCTTTACGGCATTCCCAATCAAACCTGGGCTGTTTATGGCGATGCGGTCTCTTACCATGACATGAGCAGCCAAGTTTATACGTTCCGCTTTGATTATGTTAATCAGATTACAGCTCGGCATCTGATCAAAACCGGCCTTCAATTCGAATATAACCGACTTGATCAGTTCAACACTCAGTTTAATAGTCTGAGCAATCATTATATTGATGATTGGACACAAGACCCTTATGATTTTGCCCTATATGCCCAGGATAAAATCGAAGTGTCGGGCATGATCGTCAATGCTGGCTTGCGACTTGATTATTACAATCCTAATGGTTTTTCCGGCGATAAATTGATTTTCCCTGGTGACCCGATTAATCCAGTGGATCGATCTCTATCAGTAGATGATGAGAACTATATTTTGAATCCAATAACAGTTGACGGCAGCTACCAATTAAGTCCACGGCTGGGTATTTCTCATCCGATTACCGATAACGATGTTTTGCATTTTACCTACGGTCATTTCTTTCAACGACCAGATTATCGTTATATCTATGAAAACATCAAATATGATTTTGAAGGATCGTATGAAGAAATGGGCAATCCTGGATTGAAACCGGAAAAAACTATTTCCT
This sequence comes from uncultured Cytophagia bacterium, assembly GCA_964571835.1. GTDB lineage: Bacteria > Zhuqueibacterota > Zhuqueibacteria > Thermofontimicrobiales > Thermofontimicrobiaceae > CAZNDR01. Next base: position 4,265 of record CAZNDR010000032.1, read on the forward strand.
ATGAAGTTGGTGTCGAACATCGTTTTATGCGAGACTGGCTCATCGATGTTACCGGATTTTACAAAGACATCCAGAATTTAGTCAGTCAAATTGAAGCGGGAACGACGCCGTTTACCGATTACTGGCTCTATACTAATGCTGATTACGCTAATGTGCGCGGCTTTGAATTTTCAGTCAAAAAGATGTATTCCAAATATCTGTCGGGTCAATTGAATTACACTTACATGATTGCCAAAGGGCGCGCCTCTGATCCGCAGGATGGCGGTACGTTTTTGTGGCGCAAACAATTGATGCCCAGAGAAGACCAGTTCCTGGCGTTTGATCAGCGCCATACCATGAATCTATCGGTGAATCTACGGCTGCCGGAATCCTGGGGGCCGGAAATTTTAGGTGTTCGCCCCCTGGGTGATTGGTCGTGTAATGTGTTATATAGCTTAGGCAGCGGCTTGCCTTACACATCAGCAATCCGCACCGTAGTGCCGCCAGTAAATGATAAACGAATGCCTTACACCACTCAGACAGATTTTAAGTTGCATAAATATTTTAAAATTTATAAAGATTTCAAATCATTCATCTATGTGGAAGGCTATAATATTTTCAATCATAAAAACTTGATGCGGGTACGCCCGGAATGGGAATCGGTGGATGCCTACGCAGAGCATTATGATCGTTATAATGAGCCAGGCGGACGCTATAACGATTGGTCAGTCTGGGGTGCCATGAGACATTTCCGTTTCGGTGCTGGTTTGGAATTTTAATTTTTGAAAAATTACTGAGCGGATAATTATTTTAAATTATTGACAGCGCGTTCAGTTTAGGTGTTGGTGAATCACCTTCTCCAATTCGCTTTGCCCTGTCGCATTGTTCCTTCAGTTACTTCAAAGCAGGAATTTTAAACAATTGCCACCTTTGAAGGCGCCTGAAAGGAGCGCCTTTCGGCAGGGCAAAGGGAGATATTTGAAGTGAATCTCTGATTTATATGCTCCTGAATCAATTATTTTAACAATGAGGTTGATAAGATGAAGAATAAGAAAATAACTTTTGTTTCGCTGTTGACTGCTTGCTTATTGCTTATCAGCAGTGCTAATCATGTTGCCAAAGAAAATGGATACCGGGCAGAGAAAAAGCTGGAAAAAACAACCAATGCGGTTCGTTATCTAGTGGATGTCGGCAATTTATGGACAGTTATTTCCAACTATGGTTGGATTGGCGACGATGCGTTCAATAATCCTTCTTTTGAATGGCCGGGCGGTTCCGGCAATCATTATCTCTATCAAGGATCCATCTGGGTTGCTGCCCGGGATCCAGAAGGAGTTGTTCATTGTACAGCGGCTGACGAAGAGGAATTTACCCAAACCACTGATCCCAACGATTGCGTTTTTCACTGGACAAAAGACGATGTGCTCAGTGAGGCAGATGTGGCGATGGGCAAAAAAAGAATTATCGCTGATCATGATACCTGGGCCGCCTATACAGATTTGTTGGATCGCTACCACAATGCCTCTGATGATCCACTGGGCATAAAAGTAATCGAACAAACTTATAGCTGGAGCTCTGGTTATAACGATGATTTTTTGATTTTTGATTATCAAATAATTAATATTGGACTTGACCTCGATCAGGATGGGGATGCTGATGCGGAAGGGCAGCGCACCTTGACCGATGTGTACGTAGCAGTCCGATTTGATTTTGATGTTTCTTATTTAGCGGGCGGCGAATATTGGTACGATGATTTGACAGCCTATCATCCTGACTATAAATTATCCTATGGTTGGGATGGCGATGATCCTGATTTTCCGGGAAATGACATTGGTGAATCAGGCATCAGTACTGGCTATATTTATGCTCGATTATTAAATTCTCCGTTATCATTGCCAAATTTAAATGGCGAACAATTGGAAGATACGCCTGTCTCGCACGCCTGGTGGACAATTGATGATGATCCTTCTACTGAAGCCTTGAAATTTGCTTATATGAGTACGCCAGGCTATGCCGGAGTACCTGCCTCACCTTACGATTATCGTTTTTTACAAACAGTAGGACCATACCAATTAGCGCCGGGCGACACCCTTAATATTGTATGGGCGTTAGGAGTGGGTGCTGGTCTGGAAGGTGCCATCCGTGATTCTGAATGGGCGCAGCGAATTTACGATTCCGGCTATAAAGCCGCCAGCGCGCCCGATGCCCCAACTTTTACAACTGCGCCTGGCACAAGCGGATCGATGATCATCCAATGGAATAATTCGTCAGAAGGCAGCAAAGATCCCTTAAGCGGTGAATTGGATTTCGAGGGTTACCGCGTCTATAAAGCCCGAAATGTTGATGCTACTGGAGCGCCGATTTGGATTTTGTTAGCCGATTTTGATCAAGTGGATGATGTTGGTGCCAACACTGACCTACAGTACCAATTTGTCGATGATGATATTGTATTGGGAACTGGCTATTATTATGCCGTTACTGCCTATGACCGCGGCGCTTCAGGAATTGGTACGCTCGAAAGCCGCAAGTTAAGTCAGTTTGTGGAAGCTGAAGGACCGGCAGCCAATTCAGCGGACGATGTTTATGTGGTGCCCAATCCCTATGTAGGCAGCGAAATTTGGAATCATGTCATTACCTTTAACGAGCCTTTTGAAGATAAACTCGTTTTTATGAATTTGCCAGCCGAAGCGACAATCAATATTTATACTTTAGCCGGCGACCATGTGATTACACTAAATCACGCTGATGGTTCAAGCGAATCATGGGATTTAATTTCCAGAAATCAACAAATGGTAACAAGCGGCATCTATCTGTACGCAGTCGAAGCCAGCAGCGGTAAAAAAATTGGTAAATTTATTGTCGTCAGGTAGGGTGAAAAAATCCGCAAAAGGAAAAAATAAAAGTTTGACAGGAGGATTTTATAATGAAAAAATTCTGGATATTCGGTCTATTAATTATGATGACATTGCCAGCTTTTTCCCAAGAATTTGCCAAAGTTGGCAGAGCGGGCGTCCAATTTTTAGAAATTGGCTTAAGCCCTCGCTGTGCCGCTATGGGAGAATCTGGTGTTTCTTTGGTCAATGATGCCAGCGCAGTATTTTGGAATCCTGGCGCTTTGGTAAAGGTGGAAAATATGGATGTGGTGGCATCGTATGTCAGATGGCCGGCGGATATTGTTTATTCGGGCGGTTCCTTTGCCAAAACATTTTCCCGATTCGGCACAATGGCTGTTTTTCTCTCTGCTTTGACCATGGGTGATATGAGAGTGCGTACTCCCTTTTACCCAGAAGGCAACGGACAGATGTTCACTGCCAGTGATTTTTCCGCCGGCATCACTTATGCAAGAGCGCTGACGAGTAAATTTTCGATTGGCGCCACCTATAAAATTGTCTTTGAAAAATATTGGACGTATGAATCTCAAGGCTGGGCCGTCGATATTGGGACGCTTTATCATACTGGCTTTAAAAGCTTGGTTATCGGCATGAGCATTCTGAATTTTGGTCCTGAAATGAAATTTAAAGGCCAGTATCTGGATTATGCAAATCTTGACGCTAACAGCAACCCTATCGCAACTGAGTTTGCCGCTTACGATTTGCCTTTGACTTTTACGTTTGGCATGTCGATGAATTTGCTTGAAAGCAATGATTATGTTTTGACTGGCGCCGTCGATGGAATCCATCCCAATGACAATAAAACACGAATGAATATGGGGCTGGAAGCATGTTTTAAAGGTGTGCTTGCCCTGCGTGGCGGCTATAAAATGAACTATGATGAAGATTCCTTTTGTGCAGGAATGGGTTTTTACCTTCCTTTCAAAAGCTATAAATTGAGAATCGATTATGCCTATAATGATATGGGATTATTGGATGGAGTGCACCGCGGCGGTTTCGGCATTTCATTCTAATCCTTAAGCTGCAAAATTATTTCTGAACACATTCAAATGATCGATTGGAGGCGCAACATGATAAATTTTCAAGTAAGACGTTTGTTATTGACCGGCGCAATAATTGTCGCCTTGCTATTGCTGCTGAGCTGTGAAGCAAAAAATCCGGGCGAGCCCTTAGCAAACCGAGCTCCAGATACATTTATTTCGGTTGCCAGACCGGGCACGGTGACCTCGGTGAGCTGGTACGGTACTGATAAGGATGGCTTCGCTGAGGTATTTTATTATCAATGGAATGGCGAAGCAAATTGGACGCGGACCATAGACCTAACAGCAACTTTTACGAATATTTTTTCTAGCATGGAAGATGTGCGAACCTTTTACGTCTATGCTGAAGATGATAAGGGCGAAGTCGATCAAACACCAGCGTCGGTTACCTTATCTCCGTCAAATGCCAGACCAGAAACTCAGATCACTGCCGGCCCTGATTTTGGTAGCAAAACCGGGGAAGATGTCACTTTTTCTTTTAGCGGACAGGATTTTGATAATGGAGGCGCGCTTTATGGATTTAGGTTTACAATGGACGACCTATCCACATGGACGGAAGTTACCAAGGACATTACCTGGGCTCGATATGAAGGGTTAAGCTCGGGACCGCACACGTTTTATGTCAAGGCGGTGGATAATCTAAGGGCTGAAGATCCAACACCGGACTCCCGCACTTTCATTGTGGAAGGTGCAACTTATACGCCGACTATCACCAATCTCAGTCCGGTTAACGATGGCGGCGGTTGGTTCGCCGGAGCGACGCTGGAATTTCGCTGGGAAGCTGATGCCAATTATTATTATGGTCAATTACCCAATGCTCCATATTCATATGCCATTGATGATTCATCAAACTTTGATAAATCGCCGCATGCATTGAGTAGCGGCTGGAACGCCAACACTTCATTTGCCTTGGCACCCGCAGCTGGAAAGCAGACCTTTTATCTAAAAGTAAGGGATACCGTGGGCAGCATATCATTATTAAAGATATCATTTTCATCTGCTAATCCCACGTTCGACAAGGGAATTCTGGTCGTTAATGGCGTTGCACCTGCTTATGGTGACGAAATTGAGACAGCCTGGGCAGATAAAATCTATTTTGCTGATTACAATGTCGATATTTGGGATCTGTTTGGCAGCATGAGCGCACCGTCAATAGCTGCTATAGGTGATTTGGTAGGACAGGGCTACGATTATATCGGTGGTGGTGGACCTTGCAGCCCCGACGTACTGAAAGATTACTCATCAGTTATTTGGATTGGCAATGCCTATCAGGGAGACGATGCGCTCTGGCGGTTATCACCGATTTTGCCTTACTTGCAGGCTGGCGGCAATGTTTTATTAGCTACGCGTTTAGCGGCTGACTTTTGCAATGAAAATCTGACCGAATATTTGAACATCGGGTGGAGAGAAGGCGCTTCTGCCGGCAGTTCCGGCGATGGCGTTACCTTGCAGGAATGTAAAGCAGTCTACCCCGGTTTGGTCGACATGCCTGGAGCTGGGTTGAGCTTGGCGACGGTATTCTCTGCTGGCGGCTACCTTGAAAATTCAGCACTTAATTCTTATGTCACTGACTGGGATGGAAACACAAAATACACCAGTGGAAGCTCGACGCTGTTGTTCGCCCATCGCAGCAGCGATTATGATGCTTCGTATCCGTTTGCTTATGTACGAGGCGTCGGTGTGTGGGCTTCGCCTAACCAAGGGACTGCTGATGCTCATAAAGGCAACTTTGTCCTTATTGGTGGACGAAATTATCGTTATGAACATGATCCGTTCAAAGCCAATATGTCATTCATTATCAGCAACTGCTTCGGCGAATAGGTCGTCAGGGATGTGATAAGCTGGTTTGATAAGAGAATAATTGGAGAAATTATCTGTGCTTTAGCAGGTAACTCTCTTAATGATTAATATGGAGGTTATTCATGAATCAAAAAAATATAAAAAATATTGCTCTGAGTTTAGCAATATTTTCGCTAACATTTTGGGCGATTAATTGCGGTAAGGATGAACCCACGAGGCCTCAACTATCGCCCATTCCATTGGAAACGGTAATAACTGCCGGTCCTTCAGATGGAGAGAGCTTAGCTTGGGGTTCTACTGCTACTTTTACCTGGAAAGGAAATGTTTATCCTGGCGATGTATTAAGCTTTCGCTATATCTTTACCTCGATTGTGGCGGGTGAGACCACTACTGTAACGAGGCAAGCTTTGCAACGGTCTGCGAGCTTCTCAGGGCTGGTACAAGGAGAATATCGGTTTTCGGTTGCCGCCATGGCACTTGTCGATGAAGATACATTGATTGATGATTCCCCAGCGAACAGAGCCTTTATTGTAGTTGATGCGGATCAGGCGCCTCCTTTATTGGAAATTGTCAGCGGGCCTAAAGAAAAATCCTTTACGGCTACGAATGCCGACATCTTTTTCAGTTGGCAAGCCACTGCGTTCACTGGACGGGATATTGCTGCCTATGCATTCCGGTTAAATGTGGATGGTGCTGAAGGACAATGGTCAGATTGGGCAAAGCCGTATATCAACACAGCATATAATAATTTAGCCAATGGCAAATATAGTTTTCAGGTGAAAGCACGTGATAATGCTGGACAGGTAAGTTTGGCTGAACGGAACTTTGAGGTTAAAAATCCGGATATTCTTTTTGCCATTGAAAGTGCCTTGACGGCAGACGATATAAAATATTGGCATGATAATGTATTGAAAGATTTCGCTTATGAGGATTACAAGGCATCGGATATTGCCTCGTTTGTAACCAAATTAAATGTCAATGTCTATTCCACTATTGTCTGGGCCTGGAAAAATGGTTATAGTGCGTTGCTGGATTCTGCCAATTTTTCGGATGTGACTGTTGCCGGAACTGTCGCAGAAGCAGTTTATAGATATGAGCAATCCGGCGGGCATTTATGGATTGTCGGCTCCGAAATCATGTGGGGGCTGCAAGATATGGGCGCAATGTTAAGTGGCGAAAATGCCTTTGCCACCAGAGTATTGCACTGTGCCGCCTATAATGAAGATGACGCTGATTTTCAAGGTGCTAATAGTGCTGGTGTGGGAAATTATAATTCGATCATTGTTGATGGCAATGCGACTTTTGCCTGGTGCGATCAAATTGTTCCCACTTCTGATGCGGAAACGATTTTGATATTTTCCTCCGGAGTTTTTGCCGGACAGTCGACAGCTATTCGCTATCCGGCTGGTGCTGTTAATCCTGGTGAAGTGAAAGTTATTTTCTGTGGCTTTTACATTTCTGACAGTTCACAGCCGGCTGCTGTCAAATCCACCGATATTTATCAGTTAGCAACGACTATTTTTGATGATTTCGGCGAGAACCTTGATTGGTAAATAATCTTAAATTGTTAGTTTGAGGTGATCAGATCATTTAAACTCAATTAAGCAGCGAGCGCTGGAAGAAGGCTCACTGCTCCACGTGCTTTAAAATTTGGTTACGCTTAATAACAAACCAATTGATCAATAAATAAACGATGAAGCCGATTAATTAATCTTTAATAAGCGCACCAATTCATTTGATTGCACCTTTTCTTCCTGAAAAATGTGGGTGATGAATAGCGAATGGCTAAAGGTGAACAATTGGCAAGTCTTGCATGATTATTTTGATGAGATATTAATGCCGAAAGCTGCTCATCACCCACAAAATATGAATAAAGCTGAAAAATAAAAAATACACAGGTTCGGTTTCCTCCAATACGATTAAGGGTAATTGGTGTGGGCACAGATGCTGTCTCTCTCCCGAAGAGAGCGTTTGTGCCTTTTTTATTCAGAGAAGATGATGGCATCTTTTCAAGGTTACGAATAAATCTTCTTAGAAAAACATTCGTTTTCCTAACAGCTGTTTCAGAGCAGATATTAAAATTTTTCCATAAATTGGCCTATTCAGAAAAGGAAAAATCCTTGTTTTTCTGACTAATTTTAATTATAATATGCCAAACCAAAAACCATAAAACTAAGCCGGAGGAATCATGAAAAAAAGTTGTTTCGTTTTTGTTCTCTTTTTGCTCCTGACCAATGTTTATTTATTTGCCGGAGAGGAGACAGGCTTGCTCCGCTTTCCCACGATCAACGGCGATCAGATAGTATTCACTTATGCCGGTGATTTGTACTCGGTTTCTGCAGAAGGCGGAGTCGCCCGAAAATTAACCAACCATGTGGGAATGGAGTTATTTCCCCGTTTTTCTCACGATGGCAAATGGCTGGCTTTCACCGGTCAATACGATGGTAATACCGAAGTGTATCTCATGCCGGCTGAAGGCGGCATTCCCAAACGCTTGACCTACACTGCCACATTAAGCAGAGATGATGTATCCGATCGTATGGGACCCAATAACATTGTTTTTGGCTGGAAGCACGATAACAAAAAAATTATTTTTCGCTCGCGAATGAAATCTTATAATCCGTTCAATGGCGAATTATTTCTGGTAGCTACTGATGGTACTTTGCCAGATCAGATTCCAGTGCCACGCGGCGGTTTTGCTTCCTTCTCGCCAGACGACAACAAAATGGCTTACAATAGAGTCTTCCGCGAGTTCCGCACTTGGAAACGATATCGCGGCGGTATGGCTGACGATATTTGGCTTTATGATTTTGCCACGAAAAAAGTAGAAAATATTACCAATAATCCATCACTGGATATTATCCCCATGTGGCATGAGAATAAAATTTATTTCCTCTCCGACCGCGGGGCTTATCAAAGAATGAATTTGTATGTTTATGATTTAATCAGCAAGCAAACCAGGCAATTGACTAACTTGACCGATTTTGATATAAAATTTCCCTCGCTGGGCGACAAAGCCATTGTTTTTGAATATGGTGGTTTTATTTATCGTTTTGATTTGAAAACCGAACAAACAAAAAAAATCAGTGTCCAGATCAATGACGACATGGCCAACGGCCGCTGCGAAATAAAAGATGTCAGCAAAAGTGTGACCAATTACGAGATTTCCCCGGATGGCAAACGGGCGCTGTTTGGCGCGCGCGGTGATGTCTTTACCGTGCCAGCTGAACATGGACCGACTCGTAACTTGACCGCTTCATCAGCAAGCCACGAAAGAGATTCCAAATGGTCGCCAGATGGCAAGTGGATTTCCTATATTTCCGATGCCAGCGGAGAAGATGAAATTTATCTCATTACTCAGGATGGGAAGGAACCGCCGGTGCAGTTGACCAAGGATAGCGATACGTATAAATATCAGCCCTTGTGGTCACCGGACAGCAAAAAGCTACTCTGGTCTGATCGCCTGCAGCGCTTGCGTTACCTCGATATCGAATCAAAAAAAATTAGAAAGGTGGTAGAATCAAAAGTCTGGGAAATTAACGATTACACCTGGTCTCCCGATAGCAAATGGATAGCTTTTACCAAGCCTGAAGAAAAGGTGATGAATAAAATTTATCTTTACTCGCTGGAAAAAGATGAATCGTATGAGGTGACCGACGGCTGGTACAGCGCTAGTTCGCCTGCTTTCAGCTCTGATGGCAAATATTTATTTTTCGTTTCTAATCGAGATTTTAATCCAGATTATAGTTGGGTGGAATGGAATTACGCTTACGATGATATGTCGCGGATCTATTTTGTCACGCTGAATAAAAAGGTGGAGTCGCCCTTTAAGCCCAGCAGCGATGAGGTGACCATCAAAAAAGATGAAGAAAAATCAGCTACCCAACAAGATGAAAATAAACAGGACAAAAAAGAACTTGCGGAAAAGAAAAAGGAACCAGCTGATCTGCAAATTGACATTGAGGGGTTGAAGGGACGCCTTGCGGGTTTGCCCATTCAAGCAGCCTCGTACCAAAATTTGACCTCTGTTGATGATAATCTGTATTACACGCGGCATGGCAGCAAGGATAAGAAAACTGTCCTTTTAACGTATGACCTGAAAAAGCAAAAAGAGACCGAATTGGGCAGCTTCAACGGCTATGAAATTTCCTTTGACAAAAAGAAAATGTTGGTTTCACAAAATCAGACTTATGCTATTATTGATCTGCCCAAAGGAGAGATCAAGCTGGATAAAACGCTTAATTTATCCGACCTGCAGGTTACGCTCAATAAAAAAGTCGAATGGGAACAAATCTATAATGAATGTTGGCGCCAGATGCGCGAATTTTTCTATGCGCCGAATATGCACGGCGTAAATTGGCAGGCTGTCAAAGAGAAGTATCAGCCACTGGCAAAATATATCAATCATCGAGTGGATTTAACCTATATCATCGGCGAGATGATAAGTGAGTTGAATGTAGGCCATACCTATGTCGGTGGTGGCGACTGGGAAAAGGCAAAACGAATTGAGACTGGCTTGCTTGGCGCTAAAATAGAGCAGGACAAATCTGGTTTTTATCAGATAAAAAAAATTCTGCGTGGACAAAACTGGGATAACTCGCTGCGTTCACCGTTTACAGAAATTGGGGTTGATGTTAAAGAGGGAGATTATATTTTGGCAGTGGAGGGAAAATCGACTAAGGAGATGACCAATATTTATGCCTCGTTAGTAAACAAAGTTGGCAAACAGGTCAGCCTGAAAATTAATTCATCTCCAGCTGAACAAGGTAGTCACGACATCGTGGTCCAACCCATCGCCGATGAGGCTAATCTCTATTATTTTGATTGGGTGCAAACCAATATCGAAAAAGTAAATAAAGCCACTGACGGAAAAGTTGGCTACATCCATGTGCCGGACATGGGTGCACATGGCTTAAATGAATTTGTCAAATATTTTTATCCACAATTGCGGAAGAAGGCGCTGATAATTGATGTGCGCGGTAATGGCGGTGGCAATGTTTCTCCCATGTTGATCGAGCGCTTGCGCCGCGAAGTAGCCATGATCACCTTTGCGCGAAATACTATCCCTTCACCTAATCCGGGAGATCTGGTTTGGGGACCCAAGGTCTGTCTCATCGATGAGTTTTCTGCTTCAGATGGCGATATTTTTCCCTATCGCTTCAAAAAGCATCAATTGGGTAAACTTATTGGCAAGCGCACCTGGGGCGGCGTGGTTGGCATCCGCGGTTCATTGCCGCTGCTGGATGGTGGCTTTCTCAATAAGCCGGAGTTTTCTCGCTACGACATTGAAGGAAAGGAATGGATCATGGAAGGCAAGGGTGTAGAACCGGATATTTATGTGGATAATGATCCGGCTCAAGAGTTCGCTGGAAACGATCAACAGTTAAATAAAGCAATCGAAGTTATTTTAGAAGAATTAAAAACACAGGAAAAGACTGTGCCACCAATTCCACCGTACCCGGACAAATCAGGGAAACCAGTGAAATAAAAAATTCGCGATGCCATCGTCCAAAACGATGGCATCGCTTTTTTAAATTAGCCAGTATCAAGCTTAATTTCTCTTCAATAAATTTTTAATCAAGGTAATAATTCAGCTGATTAAGGATTATTTTTTCGTGTGACCCTTATTAGATTGGGAGTGAAATCCTTTGATAGATTTCACGCCTCGCGGTGCATAAAGGTACGGCGCTTCACATTTCGGATTAATTCCGCCAAATAAAAAGAACAATTTTAACTTTAACGAAAATGACTTCATAAATCAATGAGCTACTTTCATTGATCAACAAGATTTGCTGCCATAGTCATCACTAATTTTTTTCCCACGCCAAACATTTCTTGAATCGCACAAAGGCGATTCACTCCATCCTCGGTGAACAATTACAATATGAATGACCAGCCAAAAAGCTGATTGGGCTAAATCCCACGTGATTTCGGATTGCATAAGTTT
>CAZNDR010000033.1:0-15882 GCA_964571835.1 uncultured Cytophagia bacterium
GACTGACCTGGCGAAATTAAATTGAGAAAGAAGCGGAAAATGAATAATCAATACAACGAAAAAGTGATTGATCATTTTATGAATCCTCGAAATACAGGAACAATCGAAGACGCCGATGGCGTTGGTGATGTGGAAAGTTCCAGTTGCGGTGATGTTATGAAACTATATATCAAGGTTGAAAATGGTGTTATTGTCGATGCCAAATACAAAACATTTGGCTGCGCGGCGGCGATTGCGTCGGGCAGCATGGCAACTGAGCTAATGAAAGGAAAAAGAATTGACGAAGCATTAAATATCACCAATGAGCGCGTGGCTGAACAATTGGGTGGACTACCTCAGGTCAAGCGGCACTGTTCGGTATTGGCAGAACAGGCATTACAGGCAGCATTGTTCGATTATTTTAAAAGGAATAATATCCCATTACCACAGAGTTTAAGATCTCATCAATCGAAATGACGGTGTAGATCATTCATTTAGCTCAGTACCTAAATGCAAATCAAGATTGCATCGAGCAGACTAAATGGATATTCCTAAGAATTTATTAAAAATTCGATCGCTATAATTTTCTTGCTGAATTCTCTGATGTGCTTCTTTTGGCATTTCTGTTTGCAGTAGACTTCAGCATGACTTTAAATCAGTGCCATAAAAACCGATTTGCTCCATTATCAGACTTGACTTTTTGAAGAGAATGTTGTATATTAGCTCCGCAAAATTTGCCAACCAGATTAATGTTCGTGCCGATTTATTTAGCCAATTTTATGGTTCAAATTTAATTAAATTTTTTCATTTCAATTAATAATTATTAAGGAGACTAGCTAATGAAAGCAACTGTAGATCCCGATCTCTGCACAGGATGCGAACTTTGTGTAGAAACCTGTCCGGATGTTTTTGAAATGAACAATGATGCTGTAGCACAGGCAAAAGTTGATGTTGTCCCGGCCGATGCAGAAGCTTGTGCCCAAGAAGCTGCAGAAGATTGCCCGGCAGAAGCTATCACCATTGAATAATGAGTCTTTATTTTGAATGTGCGCACCTGGCTGTGAAAAACAGTTGGGTGTTTTTTTTTGCTTAAAAAAAAATGGAGACCTCTTCATAAAATAGTCTCCATTAAAATTAAGTACTCGAAAAAATTGTCTTTAAGTTTAGCGGACGAAATTCTGCACCAAAATTCTCTCACCATCATGAAATAGCACTTCTATCTTCCGGCTATCAATTATGTTTTTGACCACGCCCAGGCCAAAGGTCTTGTGATTGATTGCAGTGGCAATCTCATAATTGATATCCATTTTATAGTCAATAGCTTTATCAGAAGCTGAATCGTCCAACAGGCGCGTCCATTTATCGCGACGGGTGCGGCGTTGGGTAGTTTTTACTGTTTTATTTTTTGCCTCTGCCGCCTCAAACGTAAGCTCAGCTTGCCCTTTCGGTTTTCGATATCTATGATAGGCATTGCATGTTTTGCACATTAATTTTTCAATTTTTTCGTCTATCAGAGCCGTGATGACATGGATGGTATCATCTTTGCACTTGCCACAAAACGCTTCAATTTCGTGCCCTATTGAAAATTCACTCATGAGAACACCTCAATAAATATATTTGAATAGTCGATTGGCTACTCTTATGCGATCTTTGGATTAGCTAAAATTTTTGTGAATAATATAGCAAATATTTTGTTCAGAATCAAGATTTTTATTTTTTAATTTTCCCTCCTCGGTAATCTCAAAAAGTATGCATCAATTGATCAGAAATTTAGGAAAAAGCTGGGGCTCTCTGAACGAACGAGACCATCATGCTTTCATGAGAAAAATTATGTGCATCTTTAATAAAAAAAAATGGTTGTCAAATCCAATTTTCTGTTTTTCTTCCATTAATTTTTTGAAGAGAAAATAAATAAATTTGTTGTAATTTAGATTTAAATGCGTTAAATTCAAAAGGAAAAATTTGGCAAAAAGATTTTAGCTGTTGGTTTCTGAGATTCAGGCAGTTGACAATTTCCAATCAAGAAGGCATAAATGGAAAAAAGCCAAGAGCTCGAAAAAATAAAACAGGCACGCCAATTATGGGAGGCTGAGATTTTAAAACCGCATCTCGCTTCGACGCCGGAACGCAAAAAGAAATTTATAAATGGCTCATCAACGCCTGTGGAGGTTTTGTACACATCGGAAAATTTAGCAACACAGAGTTATGAACAGGAAATTGGTTTTCCGGGTCAATTTCCCTATACCCGGGGCGTGCAGCCCACCATGTATCGAGGCAAACTTTGGACGATGCGTCAATATGCTGGATTTGGCAGTGCCACAGAATCAAATAAGCGGTACAAATATTTGCTGGAGCAAGGGCAAACCGGTTTGTCCGTTGCTTTTGATCTACCTACGCAAATCGGCTATGATTCTGATCATGAGTTGAGTTACGGAGAGGTGGGCAAAGTCGGTGTTGCCATTGATACACTGGCGGATATGGAGACATTGTTTGACGGTATTCCGTTGGACAGAGTCTCGACCTCAATGACCATTAATGCGCCGGCAGCTATTTTGCTGGCGATGTATATTGCCGTGGCAGAAAAGCAGGGCGCAGCAGTTTCTCAAATTAACGGCACTATTCAAAACGATATTCTAAAAGAATACGTGGCGCGCGGCACTTATATTTTCCCGCCTAAGCCATCGCTGAGATTAATTACCGATATTTTTGCTTATTGTTCAAAGCATGTCCCTCAATGGCATACAATTAGTATTTCCGGTTACCATATACGCGAAGCCGGCGCCACCGCTGCGCAAGAAATCGGCTTCACCCTGGCGAACGGTATCGCTTATGTTCAAGCAGCAATCGACGCTGGTTTAGATATAGACTCCTTTGCCACACGGCTGTCCTTTTTTTTCAACGCTCACAATGATTTGTTGGAAGAGGTGGCTAAATTCAGAGCTGCCCGCCGATTGTGGGCAAACATAATGAAGTCTCGTTTCCAGGCGACAAATCCGAAGGCTATGATGCTCCGTTTTCACACGCAGACGAGTGGTTCCACGCTGACAGCTCAACAGCCAATGAACAATATTGTTCGTGTCACGATTCAAGCATTAGCCGCGGTGTTAGGCGGTACGCAAAGCCTGCATACTAACAGTTTTGACGAAGCGCTGGCATTGCCCTCTGAACAAGCGGTGCAAATCGCTCTTCGTACTCAGCAAATCATTGCTTTTGAATCAGGCGTAGCAGATACCGTTGATCCGCTGGCTGGATCATATTATCTCGAGACCAAAACGACTGAGATCGAAAAACAAGCCGCTGACATCATCGAGAAAATTGATAAGTGGGGTGGCGTGGTCAATGCTATCGAGCAGGGCTATATTCAACACGAAATTCAGCGATCATCTTACCGATATTTGTCTGACATCGAAAAAGGAGAGCGGATAATTATTGGCGTAAATAAATTTAAGCAAGCAGAAACTAATAAGCCTGATTTGCTAAAGGTCGATTTTAAAGTTCAAGAAGAGCAAATAAAAAAACTGAGAACTATCAAAAAGAAGCGGGACAACCAAGCGTTCAAACAAAGTTTGATTAATTTAACTAGAGTAGCTCACAGTTCAGAGAATATCATGCCTGCTATACTTCAATGTGTAAAAGCTTATGCCTCGTTAGGAGAAATTTGTGAGGTGCTTCGTAGCGTTTTTGGCGAGTACAAAGAAACGGTTATATGGTAAAACGAATCATGTTATCAAAAGCTGAGAAAATTGTGACATGCATTATTAGAGTTGTTATTGCCAAGCCGGGATTAGACGGGCATGATCGCGGTGCCAAAGCGATAGCCCAAGCTTTGCGTGATGCTGGCATGGAAGTCATTTACACTGGCATCCGCCAAACGCCTCAGGCTATTGTTAGTACGGTGCTGCAGGAAGATGCTGATGTTTTGGGATTGAGTATCCTGTCTGGCGCCCACAACCATTTGCTGCCGAAAATAATGGAATTAATGAAAGCTAACCAATTGGACGACGTTTTGGTTATTGCCGGCGGCATCATTCCCGACGACGATATTCTTGAGCTAAAGAAAATTGGCGTCAAAGAAGTTTTTACGCCCGGTGCGTCTATGCAAAAAATTGTTGAATTTATTAAAGCGAATTTAAGGCATAAAGTTTAAGGCATAAAGCGATACAGATACCAGGTATTGGATGAATATTTTAAACCAGATTACCTGTATTTTAGACCTATTTCCTAGGCCTAATATCTTAACAGTTTTTCAGGCCAAAATTTTCAAATTCTGACACAGTCAGTCGATTCGTCTATCTTTAATATTTAAGTGGGAATAACCGGTGATTAAAAAAATCGATCATATCGGCATTGCGGTAAAAAGCCTAGCGCAACAAAGAACCTATTACGAGGAGATTCTTGGTATCACTTGTTCAAGGACGGAAGAACTCGCTGAGCAAAAAGTCCGCATTGCCTTTTTCCCTTTGGGCGATGTGCATATCGAACTCCTCGAACCAACAGAAGAAACCAGTCCCATCGCAAAATTTTTGCGCAAACAGGGAGAGGGAATTCATCATATCGCTTTTCAAGTCACTGACTTAAAAGGACAGCTACTCCGCCTGGAAGAAAAAAATATTCAGCTCATCGACCATGAACCGAAGCAAGGCGCTGGAGGCTGCAAAATCGCCTTTTTGCATCCAGGCTCTACTTTTGGCGTGTTAACCGAATTATGTGAATAAGTTACTGCGTTTTTTAATTTAAAAAATAGAAAAGAAATGATTACTAATTTGAAGCCATACAACAATAATAATTTTTTAATAATTTTATTACTCTCATTTTTATGGTTGTTATCCGCCTTTCCAATTTTAGCCCAAGCAAATGACTTGAATTTTGCTGTGGATTTTGCTCAGTTCAAACTCACTGGCAATGCAGCAGTAGTCGAAATTTACTATTCGTTGTCCAGGCAAGGTCTGACCTATCAAAAGATAGCCGATGGCTTTTTAGCCGAGGGAGTCATCAACACATATTTGATGAGCCCAATAGTTGAAATGAACTCCATGAACATGCAAGATCCAGACACCCTACAACTGTGGCAAGAGGAGCATTTCAAAATTATCTCGCTTGATAGCATTATCATCCATGACGTGGTAGATTCACTATTTTTTAATGATGCTAATTCTGAAATAACTGAGATGATGGTGGCGAAAGTGAAAGAAGGCGAGTTTGATCTCTTATCGATATTTACGGATCTGACTTCTAAGAAGAAAAAATCGATAATTCAGCCTATGATGATTAGAAAGTTTTCCAAAAAAAAATTAGCGATCAGCAGTGTGCAATTAGCGCGTGCCCTAAATTCTCCCCTTGGAGAAAAATCAAAATTTGATAAAGGCGGAATTCGGGTAATTCCCAATGCCACCAGAGGCTATAAACTGGGCAACAAGGGGGTGCCATTTTATGTGGAAATGTATAATTTGAACGTCGAGGAGAAGGCAATGAATTCAAAATGGCGGTTGGAATATTTCATTTCCAACCGATACGGCGTTATTATTTCCAGTTTTCTCAATAGTTACGCTAAAAAAGCTGATGGGGACGGAGTTTTAACTGGATTTGTCAGTACTCAAAATTATCCGTGTGGCTTTTATCATCTTAAAATAAAAGTTACCGATGAATTTAATGGTAATTCAGCAGAGGCTGAAAATAATTTTTATGTTCATGATTAAATGAGGAGTGCAGAAATTCAATGAATCAACAACAAGAACGATTGATTTCGTTAGACATGTTTCGCGGTTTTACCATCGCTTTGATGATTTTGGTCAATAATCCGGGAGATTGGTCTCACGTTTACGCGCCGCTGCTCCATGCCAAATGGCATGGCTGGACGCCGACAGATCTGGTGTTTCCCTTTTTCTTGTTTATCGTTGGCGTAGCAATGTCTTATTCGTTTTCACGAAGAATTATGCTCGGCGATACGAAGTTACAATTGTGGGTTAAAATCATCACCCGGACAATCATCATTTTTGCTATCGGCTTATTGCTCAGCCTGTTTCCCTTTTTTCATTTCTCGGAAATGCGCATACCGGGAGTATTACAGCGTATCGCTGTCTGTTACTTTTTCGCATCTTTGCTTTTAATTTATTGGAGCAAAAAATTTCAGTGCGGATGGACAGTTTTTCTGTTGTTAATTTATTGGATTTTGATCAAAACGATCCCAGTGCCAGGATATGGAGCGGGAATGATTGATCAACCTCAGGGCAACTTGTGCTGGTATCTCGATAGCCAACTTTTAGCCGGCCACACCTGGAAAAATGCACCTGCACCTGGTTTTGATCCAGAAGGAATTTTTAGCACTATTCCAGCAATTGCTACTGTGATGTTGGGCATTTTTGCCGGCGACTGGCTGCGCAGTCGGCAAAAACAAAACCAAAAGGTCATCGGATTGTTAGTAGCCGGAATAGTGGGATTGGTTCTGGGAAGCATAATGAACATTTGGTTGCCCATTAACAAAAATTTGTGGACTTCATCTTATGCTGTTTTTATGTCAGGTTTGGCGGCGATTTTTTTAGCTGTCTGTTATTGGTTTATCGATGTTAAAGGTTTTAAAACCTGGACAAAACCGTTCGTGGTATTTGGCAGCAATGCTATTACCGTGTTTGCCCTTTCTGGCATTGTCGCCAAACTCACTATTTACATAAAATGGAAGCAGGCAGATGGCTCTCTCATCAGTTTAAGGACATTTTTGTACGATAATTTCTTTCACTCTTGGGCTAGCGACTATTTTGCTTCCTTGCTCTACCCAATTTTTTGGAATCTGATTTTTCTGGGATTGATGTGGATTTTGTATCGGAGGAGGATTTTTATTAAGGTTTGAATTAGCTTTTATTTTTAGCTTCATGCTGAATTAACGCAATAATCACGTTTTGCAGAAGCTCTATTCTTTTTGATTATATCCGAAGCATCGGAATTTTACCTTCTCACTTATTTTTGCTATAATTTTTTTCTGTACTATTGCCTTCTGTGGGTGTTTCTGAATAGTTATACAGAATTCCCACCCCTTAGTGTAGGGGGTGGGAATTTTTCCTTTCGTATTTCCCTTGACTGCTATTTAGTATCAAGGATAATGGGCAAACCGTCCTTGCCTGCGCCAACGATGATTATTTTAGTGTTTGGTGATTGTGCCAGTTTTTCCGTTGCTTCAATGCCTTTCCAGCGCAGCAATTGTTCACTGATGCCAGCAGCAACAATATTCTGAAAGTCAGCGATCCCCTTTGCTTCTATACGTTTCCTGTCTGCTTCTTGCTTTTCCTTGGTAAGAATGAACTCCATGCGCTGGCTTTCTTGATCAGCACGCTGCTTTTGTTCAATCGCCTCGGTGAGCTGCACCGGGAGCGCGACATTGCGTATGGGTGTGCTTTCAATAATTACGCCGCGAGGGCCAACCATCCTGGCAAACTCATCCTGAATCGATGCGCCCAATCGCTCACGTTCGGTGGAATACAACGCACTGGCTTGAAAGCTTGCCGTGACAGCACGGCTGATGGAGCGGAATTGCGGTATGAGGATGATGTTTTCATAGTCGCCACCGGAAACGGTCATGTAAACGCGCGCCGCGGAGTCCGGATTGAGCCTGTAGAGCGCACTGATCTCCAATCCAATGGTGAGTCCTTCTCGTGAGAGCACTTGCATCATTTCTTTATGTTCTTTTGTCTGAAAAGAATATTTAATCACGCGTGCCAGCGGATTTACCAGATTGATTCCAGGCGGAAAGGTCTTCTTTGACACAATCCCGAAGAAATCAACTACACCAACGTGTCCTGCCGGGATTTGTGTGAAGCACTGAGTCAGCGCAACAATTCCGGCCACAGCCAAAACGAGAAGACTGGTAGAGGCCACCTGCCGGAAGGCAGTATTGTTTTGCCGTACCTTTTTTACGGCGCTTCGCCACACAAAAAAGGCGACGAAGGTAGCGAGTGCTGCTAAAACGAAAATCATAGTAAACTCCTTGTTTGATTAATTAATTTATCAGTGCAACGACTTGATATGCTCAGCAATTGATCATTAAAGGCAAATAAAAATTTTAAAACGGCCAGAACAACTGCCAAAAGAGTCTAAAATCAGATACCCAAAAAAGTTGGTTAAAAAGCTCTTTTTAGAATAAAAAAACTTACTCGATGTGGGATTCATTTTTTTCGACTGGCTTCTTTTCGCCTGCACTTTTTAGTAACAAATATTCTTGAAGAGTGTTAATTGAAACTCTTTTTAATCAGTCTTGCAGCCTTTAGAGTAATAAAATCCCAATCGATGCAATTTTTTATTTGCCGGGTAAGAGTTTCACTTGCGCTGTCAAGTAATTTAATATTGTCCTGGAATAATTCATGAAATTGATAAAAGACTTCTTTTACAAGGATAATCGAGGTGTGAACTGAAATAAAAGAAAAAGTACCAGGTGCAATAATAAAACGCTGCTCATTTTTGTTGCAATGAAGATGATATTTATCCATTCTATGTTCAGTATTCATTACAAAACAGACAATCAGGTCATCTTCATCTTCGGCATTTGACATGGCAATAAAATATTTTCCTTTTGTTCCTTGAAGATTGGTAGCAGATAGATCAAGAAAAGTCTGTCCCCTATTGAAGTCTGCCATGGTGGAAGATTTCTTTTTGTAATGTTAAATACGAATTTATAGTATCTTGATCAAGTGAGCTTTCATCATCAATTGCTAGCTGGTAATCAATCGGTTTGCCCATGCCCAGTTCTTTTAGTGTTTTATCCCAAGGCGAATTGTGCAGATGAGTTATTTCAGTCATTTCTGCTGCAGTTGCATATTTAAAGATTTCAGCAACGAGCTCTAAAGATTTCTTTTCAATGGGCGACAACCAATCAAAGTCAATTTTTTTATTTTTTAATAAGACTTTAAATTTTTTATAATTATAAAAGTCATCTTCGGTAGGATCATCATCTACTATGTCAAGTTCTTGCTTGAATTCATCGGGTAGTTTTTCGTCAACAATTTGATTATATAGTTCCAATGGTACTGGGCCAAAAGGAAAACTATAATACTGATACCCGGTAATAGACAACCCATATTTTTTGAAATGGAGAAAATCCCAGAAATACAATAATTTGAAAAGTTTGGTGCGCCCGACATTTTTTGTATTTTTGACGAAAAATTTAATGCCGGTGAGAATTTTTTGATTGGTGAAATCTTTCATAAGATTAATTTAAATTGATTGATTATTCTAATTTCATCTTTGATGTACGCACGTTTTACTGATTTTGGGAAACCAGAGTTTCAATTTTCTTAAAAGTCTTTATCATGTAAAAAAAAATGTAGTACGCACCAGAAAATGTCAAAATGCAATCAGCAGAATGAAAAAAATTTTCCTGTATTATCTGCAGCTCCGATGAGCGCATTTGTTGTAGATTTAAGTTTGCAGCTATTGCCAACCGATTAAGATGCATCTACCAACATCCAACAATCATTTGTATTTTAATTTGATGTCCTTAGTTAAATCAATATTATCTTGATTAAGAGCATATTGAAGTGCTACTTTTTCTTCTTTTATCTTAATTACTTTTGCATTTCCAATTTCAATTGTCTTCACTTGACCTGTTTTATCTGTCTCGATCCGCACAATTTTATAATTCTCACCCAATTTCATTGGGGTATCTTTTTTCTGGTGCACTAGGAGATACATATTTTTTGCTGTACTTAATATATCAAGATAAACCGGATTCTCATGCACATCAGGAAAAAGAGCGCTGACATCGGAATTTTCCATACTCTCGACAGAAATCTGTTCTGCTTCTGGATCATTAATAGACACTTCCTTTTTATTTTTTTCAATGTTAGTTCCAGCAATTGCCTGCCTTCTTTTTACTTCCACTTCAATTTGGTTAAAAATATTTCGATATACTTCGGGATCGTATATTTGTTTGCTCTTTTGCTTTGAAGTTCCAGTCCACATGGAGGATTGGCCATAATTAACCTCTTGAATGTTCATTCTTACTTCTGTTTGATCACTTGAAATTTTATTTACAATGCAGCTTACTTCTATCTCTGTTCCTTTATCTGCAACATAACCTAAAAACAGCGCCTGAGCAAATTGGGAGCCACCACTTGCAGCACGATCAACATTGGCAACTATCAATCCACTTGCCATATCAGTGTTTTTGATGACATATCGTTGATCCTGCAAAACCGTAATAGAAGCTCTGTACGTGTCTTCGTACGAACCATTAATAATTTGTGTGGTTATTTGCCGCTGCTGCATGGGGGATAGTTGCGGGCCAACAGCACATGAGAAAAAGAGCAAAAATAAAAAAAGCATCTTGGGCAATAATTTCATGATTTTGTCCCTCCGCTGAGTACCTAATATGATGCGCTTATCACAGAATAATTTTTAACAATATCGTTTTGATCAAATGTCAAGATTAAATCAAATGATTTTGTAGTAGCAGTTGACATTGCCCGACTGCCACCCCATAATAATAGGCTACCTCCATCGGAGCCGACTTTTGTAGTATATGACATTCTGTTATAGTTCCATACTTCATCGCCTTCGCTGTTCTTAGTAACGATATTAGGTGAACCAAACAAATTTAAAATCTCTGCCTGTGTAGTTTTTCCTTTTACGATCTCCTTTTCCACTACTCCTACAGTAAGATTGCTACTAGTCGTTGGTTCTTCTTCTCGTGGAAAGGTTGCACATCCTAAGAACAATGCTAAGAAACTAAATAAGATCTTTTGGATATTTTTGTTAAATTTCATGGTGGTCTCCTCTAATTCAACGATTTAATATAGCTTTTTTCATAGCACAATTTTATTCATAATAAACCGGCAGACATAAATCTGCGCTACGTAAGAATTCGCTCACTTGATGCTGAAATTTTGGTTTGTAGTGCTCTAGTTGATGTTGATTAGCTTGTGCCTCAGCAATCCTTTTTGGGGAAGTCAAAAAATTCAGGCAAAATTTTGCTTAATTTCTACAACGATAATATAGAATTTGATTTTTAAAAAGTCAAGCTAATAATTTCAAATCTTATAATCCCTCAGTTACTGGAAGAGATTATTTTAAAACCAAAATTTCTCTTGAAATTTTGGAACAAATTTGATATAATAGGGATGTCAAAACTTTTAAAAAATAATGCTGAATCTGAAATTTGTTTAAAATAGCCAGCATCGGAAATTGAGTTTTGGATTTTGTATCAAATCTGTGTTTGCCTTTATTTGAAATTAAATTGCTTATGAAAAATCCTGCTGTTATCAAACGCCGAAAATTTTTAGCTTCTTCACTGAGAGCGGCTGGCGCTCTCGCCCTCACCGGTGTACCAGGTTGCCAGGCAAAATCAAAGTCAGGCAATAGCCTTTCTCGAATAAATCGATCACGAGTTGTTTGCGCTCAAAATGATTTGGTCAGGGATAATAATCACAAGCTGAAAAGCGCCGAGGTGGGAAAGCTGCTGGACCGGGCAATGGAAAACCTGTTGGAAGTTAATTCTGCAACTGAAGCCTGGCAGCAGGTGTTCAGCAAAGATGATATCGTCGGCATCAAAATAAATTGTCTGGCAGGCCGGGGACTTTCCACCAATTATGAATTGATCGAGGCGATCATCGAAGGATTGTCTTCTGCCGGCGTGGCTGAGCGAAATATTATTATCTGGGATCGCGGCAACCGTGATTTGTTGAAAGCCGGTTACCAAATTCAGACCGACCGCAATAAATTAAAATGCTACGGCACCGATCAGGTAGGTTACTCGTCAAGCTTGTACGAATTTGGTGAAGTAGGAAGTTTTCTGAGTAACATTTTGGTGGAGCAGTGCACAGCAATTATCAATGTGCCAGTGCTAAAAGATCACGGCATTTGTGGGGTCACCAATGCGCTCAAGAATTTTTTTGGTGCTATTCATAATCCCAATAAATATCATGTAAATCGTGGCGACCCGTTCATCGCTGATGTAAACGGACTTTCGGAAATGAGGGACAAAACACGAATCACCATCAGCGATGTCTTGACCTCTCAATGCGAAGGCGGTCCGCCTTTTATGCCACAATGGGCGTGGTCATTTAATGGACTGTTGGTCGGCTTTGATCCGGTGGCGCTGGATATGGTTGGCTGGGACATCATTGAAAAAAAACGAAAAGAAATGAGGCTGCCAACATTGAAAGAAGTGAATCGCGAGCCGACGTACATTGCCACCGCGGCTGATAAATCGCATCAGTTGGGGTGTAATGATTTGGGAAAGATTGAGGTTGTGCGGCTATGATGTATGAGGTACAGGAAATTAGGTATTAAATATAAGGAATTTGTTTGTGGCTTGGATGAATAGGCGACAATTTTTTAGCCAATCGGTAAAGCTCTGTGGCGCAGGGACAGCTTTGGGTTTGTCATTAGGCAGCAATACTGGTGCAGCAGACAAGGAAAATAGAGATTTAGTCGAGGCAAAGCACTATCAAAAACTGGCCAATCGAAAAATAAAATGTGTGCTCTGTCCTCGCGAATGCGTGATAGATGATTTGGAAACCGGCTATTGCGGCGTTCGCGAAAATCATGGTGGGACGTATTATACGTTGGTGCATAGCCGACCTTGCAGCGCCCACATCGATCCGATTGAAAAAAAGCCCTTGTTTCATTTTTTGCCCGGCACAGAAGCCTTTTCTATCGCTACGGTAGGCTGCAATGTGCTCTGCAAATTTTGTCAAAATTGGGAAATTTCTCAGGCGCGCCCTGACCAGGCGCAAAGCTATGAATTGACGCCGGAAAAAGTTGCTCAATACGCGATCACCAATAACTGTGCTTCCATTGCTTACACCTATACGGAACCGGTTGTCTTTTTTGAGTACATGTATGATTGCGCACAAGCTGGCCAGCAACGTAACATCAAAAGCGTGATGATTAGCAATGGCTATATTCAGGCTGAACCGATGCGCGAGTTAATTAAAGTGGTGGATGCCGTGAAGGTCGACCTCAAAGCATTTACGGAAGGTTTTTATGAAAAAGTAGTCGCTGGCCGCTTGAAGCCAGTGCTCGATACATTGGTGCTGCTTAAAAATGAAAATAGCTGGACAGAGATTGTCTATTTAGTAATTCCGACGCTCAATGATGATCCCAATGAAATCCGGCAGATGAGCAAATGGATCAAAGCAGAATTGGGCGCCGATGTTCCGCTTCACTTTTCCAGATTCTATCCGGTTTACCGGTTGAAAAATTTGCCACCAACCCCAACAAGCACTTTAGACCGGGCCCGAAATATTGCTATGGAAGCGGGATTAAATTATGTTTACATTGGCAATATTCCGGGACACGAAGGGGAAAGCACCTTTTGTCCCAACTGCAAAAAAATTGTGGTGAGAAGAATCGGTTATCAGATTCTTGAGAATAACCTTAAAAAACCAGGTTTGTGCAAATTTTGCCAACAGAAAATCGCTGGCGTCTGGTAATATTTTGACTGTGACGTCTGGGAAATTGGATTTGAAGACATTAAAAACCCAACGTGAGGAAGAAGTGATGGGTGGCATTACTTAATTAATGGTTTGCTGATGATAGTGAATGGTGGGCGAGGAAAGTGGGAGAGTTAAAATTGAGCGGCCACTGCTGTTCAGAATCGCAACAGGGGCACAAGTGCTGGCGTTCAATCTAATCGTCGAT
This sequence comes from uncultured Cytophagia bacterium, assembly GCA_964571835.1. Taxonomy (GTDB): domain Bacteria; phylum Zhuqueibacterota; class Zhuqueibacteria; order Thermofontimicrobiales; family Thermofontimicrobiaceae; genus CAZNDR01. The sequence goes on from CAZNDR010000033.1 coordinate 13,606, forward strand.
TCATTCAATGTTCCACTGATTCGAAAAGCGGTAGGATTAAGAATTCACAACCATTACCTTGCTTGACAAGAAATTTCAATCTGTCATAGGAAAGAATTTATGAAACTTCAACAATTATCAAGCTGTGTTTTTATTTTTTTATTCTTTTTTGCTGTCACTTGTAAAAATCAACCCAAAATGGAGGTTGAAAAAAAAGCTATGAGTCAAAAATCAATACGAAAGTCGGCGGTTGCTGGGTCATGGTACTCGAGTAATCCGGACGAACTACGAGATGAGATAAGCCAATATCTTGAGAATGCCAAATTAGCTTCTATCGACGGCGAGATTTTCGCTTTAATTTCGCCGCACGCCGGCTACGCTTATTCCGGCTTTACGGCGGCAAATTCCTATAAACAAATTATGGGAAATAAATATGATGCGGTTATCGTCATCGCTCCCAGTCATCGAGAGATGTTTTACGGCGTTTCCGTTTTCGACGGTGATGGCTATGAGACGCCACTGGGAGTAGTGCCTGTGGAGAAGACAATCGCTAAGGCGATTGTTAATAACAATGATAAAATTCGATTTTCCACCGACGGTCACCATGATGAACATTCGTTAGAAATTCAATTGCCGTTCTTACAAATGGCGGTTCCGGATTTGAAAATTGTGCCCATCGTTTTTTGGGATCATTCCTGGCAAAACTGCCAGCTATTGGCAAATGCGATTACTAAAGCCGTGAAAGGAAAAAAGGTGCTGGTCGTTGCCAGCAGCGATTTGTATCATGGCAATTCTTACAAAGACTGCAACAATACCGATAACAATACATTAAAACAGGTGACCGAATTGGAACCGGAGAAGCTGTGTCAGGGATTTGAACGCCAGCACTTTATGGCGTGCGGCGCTGGCGGCATTGTGGTAGCTGAAATTGTGGCCATGAATTTAGGCGCAAATAAAGCAAAAATCATTTATCAAACCAACTCCAATGATGTAACCGGCAGCAAAGGTGGCTATGTAGTTGGTTATGGAGCAGTGGCAATTTATCAAGAGAAAAAATCAGGAGATGAAAAAAAGGTTGGGATTGACAGTGATTTATCCCAGGCCGAAAAAAAAGCGCTCTTGACCATCGCGCGGCAGACTATTAAGCTTGCGCTGGAGGGAAAAGCCCTGCCTGAGCCGCAGTACAAATTTCCGCTTTTTCAAGAAAAGCGCGGCGCGTTTGTGACCTTGCACAAAAATAAAATGTTGCGCGGCTGCATCGGCTATATTTTTGCCTACAAACCATTGGAAGAAACTATCATTGAAATGGCGCAAGCTGCCGCATTTCGCGATCCGAGATTTCCACCGCTGGAAAAAAATGAACTTAATGAACTGGAGATCGAGATATCGGTGCTCACGCCCATTCGAGAAATTACCGATATTAATGAGATTGAAGTCGGCAAGCACGGTATCATAATCGAACGGGGGATGAATAGCGGTTTACTGCTGCCTCAGGTGGCCACTGAATATGGTTGGGACCGCGAGACTTTTTTAGATCATACCTGTCAGAAAGCCGGCTTGCCCAAAAACACCTGGAAAAAAGAAGGCACGGTCATTAAAATTTTTTCAGCCGATGTTTTTCATGAAGAGTAGTTTAAAAGGGAATTTAATTTTTATTTTTCAAAAAATTTGAGGTCTTCCTTTGCCCAGAGAATTTTTGCATTTTCTGCGGAAGACCTTTTTTATTAGAAAAGATATTTTTTGCAGCGGCTGAATAAATAACTCAATACGACAGAAAAAAACATTTTGGATTTCTCCCAAAATATGCTTACTTTCGTGTTGTCCAATTAACTAATCAATAATAATTAAGGAGATTTGATTTTATGAGGAGTGTCGCTTTCCTGTTCTTGGCTGTTTTGTTTTTAAACTGTTCTCAGACTGGTCAAAATCCATTTTTTATCGAGTGGAAGACGCCGTTCGGCACACCGCCGTTTAACTTGATTGATGAGAAAGCCCATTATGTGCCCGCTTTTACTGAGGGCATGGCGCAGCACCAAAAAGAAATTGAAGCTATCGTCAACAATGTTGAAGCGCCAACTTTTGCCAATACGATTGAAGCCCTGGAGGTTAGCGGTCAATTGCTGACCAAAGTGAGCGACGTTTTTTATAATATGTTGAGCGCTAATACTAGTGATACGCTGCAAGGCACAGCAAAACAGATAGCACCATTATTATCTAAGCATCAAGATGATATCCTTCTGAATGAAAAATTATTTAGGCGCATTAAAACTATTTATGATCAAAAGGAAAATCTCAGGT
>CAZNDR010000034.1:0-15746 GCA_964571835.1 uncultured Cytophagia bacterium
GTCTTTTAAGCCGCAAACTGATGACATGCGAGAAGCGCCTTCGCTGGTGATTATTGAAAAATTACACGCTGCCGGTTGCCAAATAAAGGCTTATGATCCTCAAGCATTTAACGAAGCCAAACGCTTGGTCGGCAATAAAATAGAATTAGTAAAAGAGCCTTATGAAGCCCTCATCGATGCAGAAGCTCTGGTCATCGCTACTGAGTGGCAAGAATTTAGATATCCTAATTTCAAAGTGATGGCGAAACTGATGAAGAATAAACTCATTTTTGATGGCAGAAATATCTTTGACTACAAAGAAATGAGAGAGCAGGGCTTTAAATATTTTTGCATCGGCATCAGTACCGATAGCAATTAAAGCCGACCTCGCTAAAATTCGGTGGTTTTTCCTGGGCTATATCGATACTGAGGTTAATGAACAGGCTGAAGTAAAACATCTTTGAGAAGTTTTCAAGGGAAATTGGGGCAATTGAGGCTTGAAAAAATTTTCCCATGCTGAAGTCAGAACATAAGTAATATTTCCATTATTAAAAAATATGAAAAAGTGCTCTCAATCACAAAAAAGAAATGGTAGCGGTTTATATTTAGACCAGATTCGGGTGGCTTTAGATAGAGAACAACCAGAGATCGGAAAAAATCATGTCCCCCCCCAGCATAATTTTGATGGTCTCTGGTTTTTTATTTTTTTGGCACAATCAATTTTATTACGTGACAAAGTGAAACTATGAAAAAACTAAACTATGTTAAATATCTTTTAATGATGATTCTTCTGTTCCGCTGCAGTGCCTCGATTCAGCAACTGGAAGAACCCGCTGAAGAAAAAAATTTGATCATCGGCTCGGTAATTTTTGACCTTAATGGCTACCGAGATAATTTTTTGACCATCAGGGAAAATATAGAAGTGGCGATTATTGGGAATGCTTGGCTGGAAGGAGAAATGAAAACCGTCGGCTTTTGGGCAGTGACGGACGAGGACGGATATTTTAATATTCCGAACGTGCCGACTGGTGAATATGCCATTAAAGGATTCAGAACACAAGCAATTGGCATAGGTGATATTTTAATTGTTAATGAGTTGCTCGATCCACAGCGGAATTATTTTGAGTTAAAATGGCACGGTTCCATACCTTTGACGGGAAGGATTTTTGATACCCAAACGCACCAGCGCACTATTAATTTTGAGCATAATATTTTTTCACTAAATCCAAATGAAATTGTCCAGTTTAAGCGATGCGAAAAATTAGTCGATTTGAAATTGACAACCGGGGAAGTGCTGAACCAACCACTGGTGCCAGTCCATTTCTTGGAAAAATATCCGAATAGCGGCTGGACAAAATATCTGGAAGCTCAAGTAAAATAGCTGTCAGATTTTTCTTCATTTTTTTCTCAAGAAAGTAAGTGGGGCAAAAGTTACACAGATAGTTGTCGTGCTTAAGTTTTCTAATTGGAAATCCACTTAAAATTGATTGAGCTGTAACTTCATAATGGATAACCGCAGCGTTTCTTTCACGCACCCGTAAACAGATATAGCTTCAACCTGTTGCTTGGCTCTTTTTTCCAAATAGCCGACAACGCCGCTAAAAATTGTCTATCTATTCATGGATTTAAATCAGGCTTCGATGATCGATAATTTTTAAGTGGTCTTTCATATTACTAACAAATCTACCTTTCCCACAAATTTTTATTCTTGTTTCCAGCGTGATGTCGAAATTATCTGATTGATTTTTAATTATTTTTTGTTATATTTGCACTTGCAAAATTCGGCAGTAAGCGCCATTATCTAAAACATGGTTCTTTAATTTTCAGGAGTTAGACGGATATATGCCAGCGACGAAGCGTACCAAAACCGAAGCACATTATGATTTTTTATTAAAGCAAACAGCTAGTAAAAAAGTAACCGAACAAAACAAAGCTAGACATTTGCTTTTGCAAGGATTTCAGCAAAAGGCAAAAAAGGAACAAATTCACTACTCACATATCGATAAATTGGTTGATGTTATTTCAGACAGCACAGCCATATTTTGTCCGGATGAGGTGCAACAGGAAATCTATTTTGCCGATACTGGGACACACCTCATTCCTTCGCTCTTTAAAAAATTATTAGCCAATATTTCGTTGTCTTTTATTATTCGTCCTGCATCGATTTATGATTTGCAAAATTTTGTTAAATGGGCCCATGAATATAAAGCCAGTTATGCAATCCGTGGCGCCGGCACCTGGCCCTTTGGTGGTGCTGTGCCATTGCATAATGATATTTTAGTAGATGTCTCCCTGCTCGATTTTTTGTTCCTTAAAAAGAGCGACGAAACGCTGACGTTTTCGGCGGGCGTTATTTTCTCCAACGCCCGTACCTACCTCTTGCAGCATGGTTTTGCCTTGAACCAAGAAATTTCCAACGCCGGCAGCGGCACGATTTGTGGTTGGCTTGCTACTGGGGGATTGGGCCTTGGTAGCTATAAATATGGCGCGGTACAAAATTCCATTCAATCATTGCTGATTATCAATCCAGCAGGCGAGCTATGGGTTGTCGAGCCTGAAGATAAAAATTTTCCTGACTATTTTGGCAGCGAGGGGCAATTTGGCATGATCGCTGGCGCAACCTTAAAAGTTCGCCCTGAATCCTTTATTTCCAAGCCGTACGCCTTTTCTTTCGACAGCACAGAAGATGCGCACCAGTTTATGCAGCTTATCAGTGATTCGGCGCTGAAGCCGACATCAGTCATTTATTACAGCGAATCATATATCAAAGAAACTTACGAGCTCGAAAAAGAACATGTGGAAACCCATGCCAAAAAAGCGCTGGAAGGAAACGACCAGCTTAGATTGGCAGAACTTCAGGAAGATAGATTTGTTATTAACGAGCTATCGAAGCTGTCCCATGTGATTGTGCTGCATTTTAATGAAAACAAGGATTACCAGTTAGCGTTAAAATCTCGGTTATTCGGCGCAAGCGGTGAAAGACGCCGGGTGAATCATATTAATTATATGCAATTGTCGACTCCGTTGGCTCATCTGTTGTGGGATCACCGCTTTTTGCCTGTTCAATTGAAACAGCGCGGTCCCTCTTTGTTGGTGAGCGAGACTGTTCTTCCTCTGGAGAAATTTTCAGCGTACGAAAATTTCATTCGCCATTTTATTTACGTGCTGTTCGAGATAAACATCAAAACAGAAGCTCATCTGTTGCAGAACAAGGAAATTCTTGTCCAATCGTTATTTTTGGCTGATACGCGAACCTGGCGTCAGAAAATTTATTTTGCCTTAGTGCCGCTGATGACGCAAGTCGCCTACCATTTTGGTGCTCGACCTTATGGTATCGGATTGTGGAATCTGCCGTCACTGAAAAGGTGGCGCCAGGTTTCCAACGGTACAGCTGACAAACTCGTTTTGTTCAAAAAAGAAAGTGATCCTTTCAGTCAAATTAATCATGGCAAATTTCTGAATACTAAAGGACACACCTTTCGTTTTCGTCTGTTCAAATCGCTGCTGCCCAAATTTAGCCGCTGGCTAATAAAAACGTATGACAAAAAATTGCAGGGGAGAAAGTTGGGTCTTTCTCTGCTGTTTGATAAAATCATCTGGCAAGTCAGCAAATTTTTCGCGCCCAAAATGGTTCATCCTTTTTTAAAAATGGTGGAAAACGATCCGATCCGGCATTTAATTGCCATCTGCGCTGAATGCGATAGCTGTGAGCGCGTCTGTCCCACTTCGGATGTTTTTGGGCTTTACGGTCCAGCTACACCAATCACACGCCGCAAAACTGCCAAGCGTTTGCTTGAAGGAAAAACCATTTCGCAGGAGGAAAGCCTGGGATTTTTAGCCTGCACTCGCTGCGATAATTGTACCGATGTCTGTCCGGTCAATATCCCGCTCACTGAATTATTCGATTTAGTCGAAAAGAAGGATCAGTTCCAACAGGTGTCAAATTTAAGTGAAGAGTTACAAAACGATTATCTGGATCGTTTCTGGCAGATCATGAAAGAAAGTCCGCTTTATAAAAAGCATACGCTGGCTGATCAAAAAGAAGACAGATCGCATTTGGCTCACGGAATAAAGATAATCTATCAAAAGGGATTTGAATACGGTCAATTGTTCATTGATCCCCAAACTTGCATTCATTGCGGCATGTGCAGCGCGGAAAATGCGTGCATGTACGGTGCCCGCGAAACCCAGCCGCGACAGATTCCACAATTGTTAGCCATGAATTGTGCCTTGTGCAACGCCTGCGTTAATTTCTGCCCGCAAAATAAAATCGCTCAGCAGGAAAGACAAAAACTGGACAAATTCATTGAGCATGCTGTGGACCTGGAAGAGAAAAAATATTGGATCAATCAGCAGAATCGCATTCATGACACTACCAAAGTAATCCGCTCTGCTCAGGTGACTGACATGTCCGATCTCTATGTCACGGAAGAGATTATCATGGAAATCGACAAAGAGGCGTCTACTGGGCGAATACCGGTTTCCGGCTCTGGACAAGGGGATCGGCACATGGGCATTGGCTATGATGCTGAGCGGTTCGCCCATTTTCATATTGTGGGTCCAGCGCAGAACCGGCTGCATGAAGGTGATCCGGATGAAGAGTTATCAGTCATCCTGGGCAAGCGGGAGGATTTTTGCAAATTTGATCGTCACGGAAATCTTGTCAATCCTCATCATCCCACCATCAGGCTGAAAACGCCTATTTTGTATAATTCGGTCAGCTTAGAAAGCAACGGCAAAGTCGAACTGGCTTTCATCAAAGTAGCTGAACGACAAAAGAGTTTGGTGGCGATCACTTTGGAGCGGCTGCTGGAAAATTACGATTTTATCTTAAAAGCAGGTAATTATAAAAATCTACCTGAAGTGATTTTTCCCCGGGTCGATCATGAATTGATAAATCAATTAATCGTTAATCCCAAAACCAAGCGCGATTTTCTGTACGATCTGTGGCGCATGCCCATTTTTGAAGTCGAATATCACCCTCAAATCGAGCGCACGCTCAATTACATAAACGATTCGGTTACTGCACAGGGCAAGGAGCGGCCTTTGATCAGCGGCTACCTGGAGCTGAGTGAATATGATTTGATTGGCTCATTAAGTCTCATCGCCGATGTAAAAGAAAAGGTGAATCAATTTTTAGATCTGGGCGTGGATATAATCCATTTGTGCGGATTACGAAATAAAGAGAAATATTTTGTGACCTCGATGGCGGTGAGGGCGCTTCATCATTATTTGATGAGAATCAATCGTCGGCATGAGGTCAGCATCATCGCTTCAGGTGGTATTCGGCTGGCCTCTGATACTCAGAAAACGATTCAGCGTGGTGCCGAAGCGACGCTAATCGATTTTTCCGCGCTGTTGGCTCTGGATCCCACTGCCTACCGGGCAATTATTGAAGAAAAAGCTACCACCGAAAAGCTGTTGAGTCTTGATATGGATTGGGCAGTGGAACGATTGAATAACCAGGCAGAATCGCGCAAAATTCAAATTTTAGAAGTTTTGGGAGCTGCAGGATTCAAGGATTTGAAAAAGACCGTAGGTGAAGAAGGTCGATTGATCGATTTTCATAAATTGGAAAATCGACTTCAATCTCAGATTTTTGAGAATGATGACTTAATACCTATCTATGAAAAATTGAATGAAGAATTAATAGCGAGTCAGCCGATTCCACCCGAGAAAAAGATAACTCACAGTTCATTGAAAAACAGAATTGAGCCGGTTAGCGCACCGCACCAATTTTATCGTCTGGGTGATACCAATCAAAAATTATACAAACGGGACTTCGTTTGGCCCGGACCGCTCATCGAATCCATGGGAAAAATGGCGGCTGGCGATTTATCGATGCTGGATTTCAACAATGTCCGAGGTGCTGGCGCACTGGGCGATGGCTTTGACGTAATGAAAATTCTCTATATCAAAGATCCGATGGATATTCCCGAATCTGAGCTGGATAGAATTTCTACGGTTTTGCCTTTGGACAAAGATTTGCTTTTGCAGGCACCGTGGATGTTTGGCGGCAAAAGTGTTGGTTCTATTGGGCTGGATACCTGGCGAGCGCATGTCGTTGCTGCCCGCCAGTTGGGAATTCAGTTCGATACTGGAGAAGGCGGCTACCCCACTGGTTTTTTTCTGAACTCAAAAGGAGAACCTCTCTTTTTCACTGAAAATGAAATTCAAGCCATGAAGCCGTTTTTCAGCAGCGGAAAAAATTATACTGCCCAGGAAATGAAATCAATTTTGTTGGAAAATAATATCACGCCGCAAAACCATCCGGGAATTTTTGAAAAGATTGGACAATTTCCGTCACTCAAGCCGTTTCAATTTGTCGTGGTGGTGGATAAAGAAGATGAAGCGTTTGTCAGCACTGAATTGAAAACTGGTCTGTTTGGAGTTTCCAAACAGACCATCAAAAAGGCACGGCGCGTGGTTATTGCTTACAGCCAAGGAGCCAAGATGGGCATTGGCGGACACATCCTAGCGCAAAAAGTCAATAAGCTGGTTTCCTACATGCGCGGCGTCGAAGGCATTGAAAGATTGAATATCGAAAAAGTGGAAAAGCTTTATCTCTTTCTCAAAAAAATAGCAGAAAAAGAAAATCATCCACTGCAGCAGGCAGCACAAACAGAGCTGTCCCATTTTGACAGATTGGACAATGCTGAAAAAATTTCTGATGAATTAAAAGCTGCGTTATGGAAAATTCAGGAACAAGCTTATAGGCTGCATGACCAGAAGCAGATTGATCCCCTCGAATTTGATAATCTGCTGCGCTTGTGCGAAGAGATCATTGAATATTTTTACAGCAGCATTATTTCACCGTTCCCATTCCACAACTGCTATTCGATTGAAGATGTCAAAGCATTTATCGATATCATTCGGATGATCAATCCTGAGGCAGTTGTCGCCATTAAAGTGTCCCCTTCGATTGATATCGAGTTCATCGCCACCGGACTGGGCAGAATTGCTAAAGATAATACTGAAGAAATAGTAAAAGCGCGTTTCCGGGATTGGACTGGTGATCAGCAGAAGTTATCTGCTGAGATGGCCCAGTATGCTAAAAAATGTGGGATGAAAATTGAAATCTGGCTCGATGGTCCGCGGGGAGGAACAGGCGCTTCGCCCAATATCATCAAAGGTCAAATGGGCATGCATCTGGAATACGCCATTCCCTTAATTCACCATCGACTTGTTCAAGACGGATTGCGCAATTATGTGAAGTTCATGGTGTCTGGCGGCATCCGCACTTATGAGGATGTCATCAAAGCTGTGGCTTTGGGTGCAGACGGTGTGATTTGGGGAACAGCACCGTTGGTAGCTATTGGCTGTGATCGCAATCGTAACTGTCACGATGGCTGCTCACGCGGCATCGCCACCAGCAACCTGGCGCTGCAAAAATTGCGTGATGTGGAATTAAATACCAGACAAATGATCAATGCTTTCACTTTGATGCAAATGCAAGTGATGCGGGCGCTGGCTGGACTGGGCTTTCGCGACATCCGTCAGTTGCGCGGTCGGTTTGACAAAATTCACTGGCTGGGATTAAAAGAGCGGGTCGACCATCGGTTCCGCATTCGCAAAGAGGTGATCAAAGAGATTGAAAAGGATGAAAAGCTGTTTGAAGACAGGTTGGCACGAGCGACCGGGCAGAGCAACTGCGGGGTGGCGGCTATCAATGGAACTATGCCTATCCCTGGCTATATTCTCGATGCAACGTTGCGTGCCATGCGGAATCGAGGTATGGACGGAGTGGGCATTGCCAAAACATTGTGTTTTGCCGATCACCCTGATGAGTATGCCTACCGGGTGATAGTGAAAGGTATTTGCCAACCGGAAATAGAGAAACGAAAACCAAATCAGCGAAACCTGAAAACTGCTGCTCGCGCCCAGGTTCTATTGTGCCGAGTACAGTTGATGAAAGCTATCAAGAAAGTATTTCTTGATCCCTATTTCGATTTTTTTGGTGAGACCGATCCGGCCAAATGCCGCGAGCTGTATAAAGTTGACCATCAGGGTCGCGAGCGAGATTATCGGGAATTTGGCAACGAGAAAACCGATCCCGGAGATATCTTCAAGTTTTTCGTTCGTGTAAAAAAGGAGGTACTATTCAGCTATATCGAAAATCACATCCTGCTCGCGGGACGTCCGCGATTTTTGGAGCATTTGTTCCCTGATATTCATTTACTAAACTATCGCCACAATGAGGAGTTTTTGCACAAGGCTGAAGATTTGTTTGTCTTGAACCATTCGCACGATTTGACAAGAATTCTTTATGTCTCCTCGGTGTTGCCGAATGAATTAGAAATGTTTGCCGGGCGAAAGTTGAACATCCGGAAAAATTCAGAAGAGTTCATTTTGATCGAAACCAATCAAAAAGCACAAATTGAATACCTGATGCTGCTGCGGGATTTTATGCAAAACCATGCCTTTGAACATCATAAGCATCGCTACGGAGTTCGAAGCAATAAAATTGCGGCGGTAATGTCCTGCGGGAAGAATTTTGCCATTTGGAAAACAGCCGGCAGAGAAATCCCCTGGCAAACGCCAGATGCGCCCAATAATATCATCCACGTTCGTTTGGCAACTGGATCTGTAGTCGAGCAGATGAATGCCCATCCTTTTGCCAAGTTGCACACTGCCCTGACGCATAATGGTGAGACGACCAATTACGAAGCCTTGCGCCAGCGCGTGGAGCAATTTAATTTATCGCCGCTGGCGAGCACTGATACCGAAGTGGCCTCTTTGAAATTTCATTTAACTGCCGATGAGTGGGAATATCCTGATTGGGCGCTGTTTGAAAGTTTTTCGCCGACTACAGGTGACGATTTGCAGTTGCTCGCTCCAGAAATTCGACAGCAGTTGGAACAGGTGCAACGGGTGGAATTCGCCAGCTCGCCGGATGGACCTTATCAGTATTTATGCCTGCGCCATAATCCGTACAAAAAAATAACCGAGCGTGTGGATTTGAAAGACCCGGCAGATTTGCGACCCAACATCAGCGCTTTTTGGCATGAGAGAAAAAAGGGAACCAATCGGGTGTTCAGTATCATCGCCTCGGAAGAACATGCCTTGCGCACCTTGCTGGCATTGTTGGATAAAGAACAGATAATTGACGGCGCTCAGCCCGATTCAACGTTTGTTAATTCGGGCATGATTAGCCGCTATTTTTATGATGAAAAAAACGCCATAAAAAATGTCGAATTTCTTGATCGCTATGGGAAAAAAATAGCTTTGGAATCGAGTGGTGCGCATTACAGCGTGCGGCGGCTGCCAGTGAAAAAACCTCAAAGTGCAGAGCAATTTAATGGCTGGCAAAAGAATTATCAAAAATTTTTCACGGAAAAGTTAAAGGACTTGACCTTTGATGAATTCAGGTGGCTGCTGAATGAAAAGGTGCGTGATGCCACCAGCAACGATGATTTCACCGCTTCGCTGGAAATACTGACCTGGCTGAAAGATTACCTGCGGACTTTGAATCCTGGCGACAAAGCCCAAAGCTCCTTGATCGACATTAGTCAATTTTACATTGATGAATTACTTGACCGTGGCCGAGAAGATGGTTTTTCACACTATGCCTGGTGCGATTTGGAGGCAGCGAGACATTTTGCCCAAAGACCAGACCCGCAGCAGATATTGGTCATCAATGCGGCTGGATTTTTGGCTGAAGGAATTGACCCGCATTTTGTTTTGACAGCTTTGCTAGCAAAAAGCTATGACCTGGGTTGGCGTCATTTTATCCTTTATCGCACCGCCGGGCAGCGGTTGATTTCCACTGCTGCCATGGGCTCAGGCGATACTGATGATGTGGTGATGGATGTTTACGGTGCGGTTGGTGAATATTTCGGCGCCTTTATGCAGGGCGGCATGGTACGGCTGCATGGCAATGGACAAAATTTCTGCGCCATGTGCATGCATCACGGTGAACTGGTGATTTTTGGCAATGCCGGCAAGGTGTGCGGGTATGCCTCCAAAGGCGGCAAAGTGACTATTTTGGGCAACGTGGTTGATCGCTGCTGGACCAATTCCGTCAATGATTCGCGCTGCCAAAATCTCGAAGTTTCAATCTTAGGTTCAGCCACAAAATATGCCGGCGAATCGCTGATGGGCGGTAATTTTCTCTTTGCCGGTCTGCATTTCGACCATAAGGGCAGGCTGCAATTTAATGAGCGGCCATACCTGGGCACCAAAATGTTCGGCGGCGCGTCACGGGGAAATTTTCTGTTCTTTGATCCAGAAAATCGACTGGTGGACGCTCAGTACAGGCACGGCCAAATCAAAACCATCAGCCCCTCTGAATGGCAATATTTTGATAAAAGAATTCGTGACACATTTCTTCTTGCCAATATTTCCATTGAGCGACAAGCTGGCGCTGAATTTGTTGTCATTGGCAGCAAGAAATATCAGTATGTTGTGCAGAATTTTAAATTAATTGTGCCGCGCGGCGGCTTAAAAGGTTATGAGTCTCACTGATTTATTTTTTGAATCGGTTATTTAAAAAAATAATCATGTTTTATATCAATATATGACTATCAAAAATTTGATAGTCGCACTATCATTCTTTCACCATGAAAGATAAATTGATAAGAAAAATATTTCCTCGACGTCACAGCATCCGCAGCCGTCTGGTCTGGCTATTTTTGATACTCATAATTATTTTCTTCACTGCTGCCGGCTATTTTTTGAAATGGCAGATCCGCGCAGCTTTGGATGAAGCGCTGGGGAAAAATCTGGAAGTGGTTGCCTCTACCATAGCGCAGCATATCGATCCTTATTTTTTGCAGCAAATCCAACCAGGCGATGAAGGGACCCGTACTTATCGCAATGTGCGCCAGCAGTTACTTGGCTTGCAGCAAAGCACTGGCATCGTCCACATGGCTATTTTCGACAAAGAGCAACGGATCATCGTTGATTCCGATTCGCTCATTCGCATCGGCCAATTTTTTTTTCCTATCACGATTAATCAGGCAGAATTTGACAAGGTGTTTCGTGGCTTTTCTGCCAGCTCGATTTTATTTAAAGGCGTTGATGGCAAACTTTTTAAGAGCGGCTATGCACCAATCAGATCTGGCAACGAGATTATTGCCGGTATTGCCGTCGATGGCAGCGCTGAGATGTTGGAAGCAGTAACAACTATACAAAACAATATGCTATGGATTGGCATCATTGTTCTATTCTGTGCGATTATCTTGAGTAATCTTTTTGCCAACCGAATTACCACACCACTAATAAAATTAGAACATGCTGCCAGTGAAATCAGCTCTGGAAATTTGCAGCAAAAGATTGAATCAACGGAAAAAAATGAAATTGGCTTTTTAGCCACCACGATGGAACAGATGCGAAAGAGCATTTTGGAACGGGACAAGCGACAACAAGCGATGTTAGCTGGAGTGGCTCACGAAATTCGAAATCCTTTAGGCGGCATTGAGCTGTTTTCTGGTTTGCTGGCGAATGAAATCAAAGAGGCTGAGTTGAAAAATTATGCCAGCAAAATTAGCAAAGAAGTGGGCAATCTCAAAAAAATAATTCAGGGATTTTTGGATTATGCCCGACCTTCACTGGCCGAACCGACGAGCTGCGATATCCGGTCAATATTTTTTGAAGCTGCCTCATTGCTGGAAAATGAACTGACCGGTGTGAAAATATCTTTTCTTCCTGAAAAGGAGCGGCTACAAATCTATGTGGATCCTCAACATCTGAAACAGATTTTTCTCAACCTGTTGCGCAATTCAGTCCAAGCCATGTCCAATAGTGGAACGGTTTTTGTAAATGTCAAATTGCTGAAAGATAGGGCACAAATCCTTTTTGCCGATACGGGTCCAGGAATCAAGCCCGAATTTGCCGACAAAATTTTTGATCCATTTTTTACCACCAGAGAAAAAGGAACCGGATTGGGATTAGCCATAGTGAAAAATCTGGTGGAGGAGAATGGTGGCAAAATCAAAGTGATTGACGACAAAAAGGCCGGAGCAGCTTTCTTGATTGAATTTTTCAAAGAGCAGGAAATTAGCGAGGAAATTTTTTGTCCACCATTTTAATCATCGAAGATAACGACACCATGCGCGAAGGCATGGTCGCCATTATCAAAAAAATTGGCCTTGATTGCGATGAAGCTGCTGATGGCAACAGCGGACTACGATCAGCTAGCCGAAAAAAATATGACCTGATCGTCACTGATTATCGCATGGAGGGATTAAACGGAATCGAGGTTCTCCAACGAGTAAAGCAGCAATTTCCCAAAACCGAAGTTATGGTCATCACAGCTTATGGCTCCATTGAATTGGCAGTTGAGGCGATGAAATTTGGTGCGGCTGATTTTATCACCAAACCATTTTCTTTCGATGAATTCAAAATAAAAGTGCAGCGAATTCTCGATCGTATTAATGAAAAGAAAGAGCTGACGCGCATCTGCGAAGAAAATCTCTATTTACGGGATGAGTTGGACGTGCAATTCAACTACGGCGAAATCATTGGCAATTCAGCGCCGATGAAAGAGGTTTACCGTACGATTGAGAAAGTTGCTGCCACCGATTCGTCGGTGCTGATTTACGGCGAAAGCGGTACGGGCAAAGAATTAGTTGCCCGGGCGATCCATAAATTAAGCTCACGAAAAAATAAGCCGTTCATCCGCGTCAACTGTGGCGCGCTGGCGGAAACATTGTTGGAATCGGAATTGTTCGGTCACGAGAAGGGCGCTTTTTCTGGCGCCTTCAAACGCAAAAAGGGACGATTTGAATTAGCGCACCAGGGCAGTATTTTTTTGGATGAGATCGGTGATATTTCGCCCAACATGCAGACGAAATTATTGCGCGTGCTGCAAGAGCGTGAGTTCGAGCGAGTTGGCAGCGAGGAGACGATCCAGGTGGATGTGCGAGTATTGGCAGCAACCAACAAAAATTTATCTGACCGAGTCGAGAAAAAGGATTTCCGCGAAGATTTGTATTATCGGCTGCACATTATTCCCATTTATTTGCCGCCGCTGCGCGAGCGAAAAGGGGACATTCCCTTGCTGGTCGATTTTTTTCTGAAAAAACTATCAGCCGATCTGCAAAAACATCCAGCTCAGTTGAGCAAATTGGCACTGGAAAAATTGATGGCGTATCACTGGCCGGGCAATGTTCGGGAGCTGGAGAATGTGCTGGAACGATCGTTGGTGCTTTGCGATAAACAGGAAATTGACGTTCAGGATTTGCCTGTGCTTTTGCCAACACATGCCGTTAAACTTCCCGCTGAGGCTATTGACGGCAGCAAGCTCCATTTAAACGAAGCACTATTGGCTATAGAAAAACAGCTCATTCAAAAAGCAATGGATAAAGCCAGCGGCAACAAATCCCGGGCAGCCAAATTGCTGGGCATAAAAACCAGTTTGCTCTATTATAAATTGGAGAAACATAATTTATTGCTTAAAAAAATGGCAAAATAATTTATGAGTTTTTCCCAAGAGCCTTGAACTACCAATTTTACTAATTTTCATTAATTGAATTCTCTGTAATTGGTGAATAAAAAATTCGTGTTGTGGGTGAAATTGGTGGTTTGAGAGTGAGCTTATTTTTTAAGACTTCATTTTCAAATTGGCAGGTACAAAAGATGAAAAAATTATTAATATTTCTTTCGAGTATGAGCCTGTTGTTCTTATCGACAGGTTTGCTGTTTGCCCAGTCGGTTGACAAATTGCCCACCAAGGCTGAATTAGCTCTGCTTGAAAACCAAAATGAATCGCTAAACATCCGAAGAACAGCCTTGTTGGCTAAAAATGATTCGTTAACTACTTCGATTCAGAGGCTAAAAAAAGAGAAAAGCCTTAATATTTTTCAACGCCAGCAATTGGAGCAGTTGTTAAAAAAATCACAAGCCAATGACCAGCAATTAGTTTTGCTTGATCAGGAGATTGGGCAGCACGACTTGCTTTACCAGGAAAAATTAAAAATACTGGTTGATTGGTACGAAGGGCAGATCGACAGCTTGTTGAGCGATCAAAAGTCAAAATCAAAAAAAATATCAAAATTTCTGTTTGAAAAAATAGTGGCGCTAAAGACAGAGCGGAATTTTTATGCAAAAAAGATGAGACCGTTGTTAATTCAAAAACTCCCCGAAGGTGCTATTACCATTGAAGAATTTGACTCTTATCAAAAGATAAAACAAAAGGCAGATCTGATAAAAGATCAGGAAGAAAAAATTAACCGGCAAAAAGCGCTATTGTCCCAACAGTTAGCCCAATTGGAAAATGAATTGAAATTGCGCAGTCGCATGAACGAGCTGATCTCCGATACTTATTTGATGGATTATCAGACCGAGACAGCAACGCAATTGGCGCTGTCCGCTACTGAAAATAATGAAAAAAGTGCCACCAATTATCCATCGTGGCTGGAAAATGATGAAATTCGAAGTTATGCTCTTTCGCAGCCATCCTCGTCACTTGATGTCTCAGAAAAACTGATTCTGGAAACCAATGTCAGTGAAATCGCCACCATCGATCTGGAACATTTCATTCAACGATTACAGTTGATGAACAGACAATTGGAAAAATCAGCCGATAGTTTGCGCACCAAGGCGTTACTCTTCTACCAGGCAGCAGAGAAAAAAAAGTCGGAAACAGAAAAGTGATGTCACTTTTTCGAGCTAACCTTGTTGCTTTAATTCTATTTTCATCGCTAATGTCGATTTCATCTTCTCCAGCACAAAATAAGGTCTGGTTTATCAACACCAGAATTCAACAGGGAATTGAATATGACAGCAACATTGAAGAGACCAGGGATTCGATAGAATCCGATGGGCTGATGAAACTGGTGCTGAATAGCCGGGCAAAATATGTCAAACAAAAATGGCTGCTGCAATTAACCTATCATGGAGGCTTGCAGCATTATTTTGCCTCGCCTTTGGAAAATAAACTTTCGCACGACTGCCACATTGGTGTCAACTATTTGCAATCACGAAAAATAGTAGTGGGCGGTAGTTATCGCGCCCGACTGAAAACATACTTTCGACGTAATTGGGATCATCTGTGGACTGATTATGAAACTTTTATGACATTTTTATTGGCTCAGTACCAACTGTCGATTTTTTATGCTGGGGAGGAATTCAATTATTTGAACTACGATCAATTTGATTTTGGAGTTAGTAAATTAAGGGTATTGCTGCAAAGAAACATCGGTGATAATTTTTCGCTCCAGCTCAAAGCTTGTCAACAACGAATCGATTTCACACGCCGGATGCTAATTTACGATGCCATCAGTGACAATATTTTCATCGCTGATGAAAAGCAAAAAGATAATAATCGTTTTATCGCCGTTCAATGGACCTACCAGAAAAAATGGCTGGCATCGCTCGAATATTTGTTTCAGCATAATAGTTCGAATAGTTACGGCTTTTCTTACCAGTTTTTTCGTACGACTTTTTCCGCTGCTGTTCCTTTGAGCCAAAGTGCTATGCTGCGCATGTTTGCTGGTGCGCAGCGAAAAAAATATGCTCAACCATTGAACAAATTGATCACCACTGATTTGGATTCCGAACGGGAGATGGGCAACTTTCTCATTTTTGATCTCTCAAAAGAGCTCACCCCCAGCGTGAGTATCCTGTTTCGTTATTCCTACTTTTACAACGAATCCCCCATTCCCGGCCGATATTTTGAGAAACAGCTTTCCTCCTGCTCGCTTGAATACAGATTTTAATCAGTTGATTTCCCTGGCTATTGATAATGTGAATGACTAGTTGAATTATTATAGCATAAAGCGAAGGGCTAAAGCCCAAAAATCTCAGGGCAATTTATCAAATTCTCC
>CAZNDR010000035.1:0-15566 GCA_964571835.1 uncultured Cytophagia bacterium
CATTAAAATTATCGTTTGATCAAATTTATTAAAATATTTTGAGCGGCATTTTTAATTTTGCCAGTGAAAGATAAACGCATTTTTAGTTCATTCCTTCTCTTTTCCTCTCATTTGTCCATTTCCAGTTGTTGCATAAAAACCCAAAAAAATGTCCTCCAAAGTTGGTTCGGGAAAGATGATGTCTTTAATGGGCAATTTGCTTACTTTTTTCAAAAGCCGGGGGATTTCTGATTCGATCAGAAAAGTAAAGCGATTGCCCTCCTGATTCAATAATGTCACTCCGGATAATTTGAGTGGATTGGCAGCTAATTCGTTATCAAATTCAATGGTCATTCGTCGGGGACGTTTAGCTTTCAGGTTATTGATTGATTCCATAACCACGATCTCGCCTTTCCGAATGATCGCCACCCGTTGGCATACCTTTTCAACCTCCGGCAAAATATGTGAGGACAGAAATACGGTGTTGCCTCGCTGTTGAACAGCAAGAACAAATTCATAGAAAGATTCCTGTATTATTGGATCCAGGCCGATGGTGGGTTCATCTAAAATCGCCAGTTCAGGATCATGTTCAAAAGCCATCACAATGCCTAATTTCTGACGCGTGCCATGGGAAAGATATTTGATCTTCTGAGAAATATCTTGCTCTGCCAATTGCAGTTGCTGGAAGAGCTTTGCTCGCCAAATCGGGGGACGGGATCGATATTTTGTTATATATTTCAAAAACTGAATGCCAGACATTTCGCGATAAGGCGAAAAGTCGCCTGGCAAGTAACCAATTTTTTCACGAACCTCAAATGAATTCGGCTTAACCGGAGTCCCTAAAAGCTCGAGTTCACCACTGTCTCGGCGCAATAAATTCATCATTAATCGAATTGTGGTCGTTTTGCCGGCGCCGTTTGGACCCAAAAAGCCAAAAATTTCCCCTTGTTCTACTGAAAATGAGACACTTTTGACACCACAAATTTTGCCATAATATTTTGTCAGCTTCGATATTTCGATAACAGCCATTTAATTCCCTAAGAGCACCTCGGCGCTAACTAATCTTCACTGGTTCAATTGACTGATGCCGGAGAAATAAATTGAATATCTGGCCAGCCATTTCCTTCTTCATCAGTTACCCGAAAATAAAATCCCCACAAACTTATACGATTACACACTTTAATGATAATTTTGTTCAAACCGGCCTGCAAGGTGACATCAAAAATATCGTTATCAAAAATGGCGTCCCGTCCGATGTTGAATTTCCACACTAAATTTCCATTCAACCAGATTTTTGTCGCATCATTTGTCCCCACTCGAAACTGAACTTGCTTTGATTGTGGACTTTTTACATAAATCCAGGCATAACCAACCGACCAGTTATAATTTTTTAGCAGTTTTTGCAGATCGATGTACCCTTCATTAAAGCCGTCATCGGCGCGCAACCAACTCACTGCGCCGTTTTTCCCTTGATACAATTGCTTTATCTCAGTATTTTTTTCCGGCAGAAATTTTTTCTCAAATCCGTTTTGATTATCAAATGGTCCAATGACCAGCCATTTATTTTCATCGGGCAACCCAGCCAGTTGTTGCTGAGCCTGACTTTGTTCAAGCTGTTGGGAATGAAAAAATAGATCAGCCAAATAGCCACGAAAAATCATCTCACTTATTTTTAAATTCTGTTCGTTGCATAATTTGATAAGTTGATTGTACTGATTCACTCCCTGATCCAAAAACTGATAGCCATATCGATTAAAAATGGCAAAATTTCTCAAAACGGAAAAGCTGAGCGGAATATCGTGACCAGCTTTTAGCCTGTCCATAAAATAACTAGCAAAAATTGGGTACATTTTATTAAATTGATCAAACTGATTTGTCTTGATATAAAGGAGCGCAAGGAAAAATTGGCCCCATTGGCGCGTTGACAGGTTATTCGTTGTGGACAATATTTGGTTGATGACATCAATAGATTTTTGAACCTCAATACCGTACCACAAGCTCAAATTCGCTAATTGCAAAATCCTTTCAGGATAAGTATCGAGAGACTGGCAGATAAAATCAAAACGCTTTTTCATTATTGAGCTTGTCGCTGAATCGTTCTGGCTATCTTTCAAAATTTCGTACAACCAAGTCAAAGTGAGATATTGATTGCCCAATTGATCCAGGGATTTTTCCAAGCTTTGTTGGGCTTCTGCAAAATGCTTTAACCGCCACTGCGTGACACCAATGAAAGTATGGGAGTTAGCGATATCGGCGGGATCGGTTGATTTTTCCAGTGATTGTTGAAAAGTTGTCAACGCTTTTTTGTAGTCTCCTCTGTCCAAATAAGCACTACCCAGATGATGATAGGAAAAAATAAAGTCATTATTAATTTTTAAAGCTCGGTTGAACTGCTTTTCCGCTTTTTTAAAATCACCTTGATAATAATAAATTTCGCCCCTACTGTCAAATGGATTCGGCTCAGTCGGCGCTAATTTTTGATATTGTGCTAAAGTCGCATGAGCCTTTTCATAATCACCTTGGTTAGCATAGATGTAGCTGAGTACGTTGTAAGCATTTTTATAATATGGATCGAGGTCAAGCACTTTTTGATAATACGTACTCGCTTGATCGTACTTTCTCAAATACAAGGAAATATCAGCGATACTGAGATTCGCTTCCCGGTCATTGGGATATCGAGCCGACCACTCTTTCGATAAATCCATAACTTGCTGGAAGTCACCGTTCCTCTGAGCATCCAACAGGTCCAGTTGATATTTTTCTTTGGCTGAGGCTTTATCGCGTAGGGTTTTTAATTTAACAAAGGCACGATCGCTTTTTGGTTGTTCACCTTGATTCAACAAAATTGGCACCAGATGCAAATAAGAGGCGACAAAAGACGAATCCAGAGCTATGGCTTTTTCAAAATTTCGTTTGGCATCAGCGAGTAAAAATTTATTTAGAAAATCGACACCTGCCGTATAATACCGCCAGGCTTCCAGCGAATTCGTCGATAACTCAGCGATTCCCTTTTCATGCTCCTTTTCAAAGGAGACTCTCAGCTCTCTTTTTATTTTCTGTGTCAGATCGTCGACCATGGAGAACAGGTTTTCTAATCCCTGCCCTTCGACGCTTTCCACTTTTAAAATTTGACCATCTTTCGCCTCATGGACGTTGACTGTTATTTGCAGCGAATCGCCAGTTCGGGTGATATTGCCTGTCAACAGCGCTTCAACGTTTGCTTCTCGGGCAACGATTGCCGCCATGTCGATATCAATCTTGACTGTGGAATCTGTCTTGCCCAACCGCTGCAAAATTTGATTCAATCGATCTGTTCCCAACACGCTCAGATTTTGCGATTGTGACAAGGAGCGGATGAACATTTCCGCTAATCCCTTTTGCAGCCAGGCTAATTGTTGATCACCGGTATGGTTCTCAAAAAACATCACCGCTACAGCGCGGCGCAACGCTGGTTGCAAATAAATCGTCGACGTCAACTGTTTATTGGTTTCAACCTCAGTATTGTGATCGGCTAACTTTATTTTTCGCTTTTCTCGATCCTGATCGCAACTCTGAAATAAAAAGATCATTAGCAGAAAAAGTATGGAAAATGATTTTAATTTCACGATGACATCTCGGCTTTTTAGCATTATGAAATCGCCTCAAAGGAAATAAATTGGATATCCGGCACACCAATTCCATTTTCATCGGTGATTCTAAAAAAGAATCCCCAATCACCGACAGTATTACAAACCTTGACGAGAATTTTATTCAGACCTTCTTTTAATGTCACATCAATTTTGTTGTCATCAAAAATTGCTGGGCCTTCGTTGTGCAAAGCCCAGACTTCATTATCATTCAACCAGATTTTGCCCATATCGTCCGAACCGAAGCGAAATTGTACATTTTTTATCTCCGGTGAATTGACGTAAACAAGTCCGTAAGCCACCGACCAGTAACCGGGGAAAAAGATTTCAGCAAAATTGATAAATCCGTCTTCCTTGGCATCCGCCTCCGGCTGCCACTCAATGTCGCCAAATTTTGTAGAGTACAAATTGCCCAGTTTTATTTCTTTTTCTGGTGGATATTTTTTATGATAACCATTGTCATATTCAAAAGGCCCAATGATTTTCCATGTCTTCTCAGACGCAACACCAGCTTGTTTTTGCTCCAGCTCTGCTAATTCTTTGTTGCCGTGATGGAGGTACAAATCGGCCAGCAATAGACGATTCATCATTTCCATTGGCTGCGCATTATTTTGATAAGCAAAATTGATGAAATCTTTGAGCACAGCCAAACCTTCATCATAATGGTCATAATACAATTCATTCAGTAAACCAAAAGCCTGCCATTGATTTGAATAAGAAAAATTTTTGACATCTTTTAGCATGCTCCACAGTTCAGTCGGCAACATCTCCTTTTCCGCCCAAAGCTTATCGATCTTCTGCTCCTCTTGCGCTCCGATATATAGCAACGTAAGCATCAATTTCACATCGGTCAAATTTGAATTTTTATAAGCATGATCACTCGATTTGATCAGATCTGCTATTGTTTGCTCAGCGAGAGCGATCGATTGGTGCTCATTGACGCGCCACCAGATTGAGATCCAGCATAACGCATTCAACATTTGCATCGGCAAAAAGCCAGCGTTATACTTTGACAGGAATGAATTGTATTGAGTTTCGATGAAAGCTTTTGCTTGTGCACTATCTCCACGCGACAGATAAATTTGATGAATCAGATCGATGGTTTGAAAATCGAATTGCTTTTCGAGCAGAGTTTTTTGGCAATTTTCAATTGCTTTATCTCTATTGCCTAATTTCAACTGAGTTAATGCTATCAAATAATAAGCGCTAGCGCGTCGGGCTTTGTCCTGCGACTGGTGCAGCATGTGTTCGAAATATGCTAATGCCTTATTATAATCGCCGGTGTACAATTTGAGCAAACCTAAAGATCGAATTGAACTAATAAAATTTTTATTTATTTTTAGTGCCTGCTTAAAATAGTCTTCTGCCTTCTCATATTTGCCAAATAAAAAATTGATCTCTCCCATCGAATCGTACGGATTGGCTTCATTAGGTGACAGCTCTTGATATTTTTTTAAAGCCCCCATCGCCTCAACAAAATTACCGATATAGGCGTAGGCATATCCCAATTGATTATAGGCTAATTTGTATTTTGGATCGATGGCGATCGTATTTTCAAAATATTTAATCGCCTGCTTATCATTGTTCCAGCTTCGGTAAAGTTGAGCTAAATTATAATGGGCGTCCCGATCATCGGGATATTTTTCCAGCCATTCATTAAAGGTGGCGATATATTTGACAGCGTCACTTTTTATTTTGGCATCAATCAGATCGATTTGATAGCGTTCTTGAGGGGCAGCAGTATCTCGATATTTTTTAAATTTTTCATAGAGAGAAGCAGCTTTTTCGCTCTCGCCAATGCTCAAGTAAAGCGAAAACAAATCCAAATAGGCGGCGACGAATGTTGTATCCAATTGAATGGCTTTTTCAAGATCAGGAATGGCTTCATTGTACAGCAGTTTGTCCTTCAAAGCTTTGCCGTCAGCATAATAGCGCCAGGCATCCAGCGAATTGGTTGTCAAATCAGCTATTCCTTTTTGAGAGCTTGCATTGTCGAAAGTGAGTTGCAGTTCATTTCTAATTTTCTGGCTTAAATTATCGACCATAGCAAAAATATTCTCCAATCCCGCACCGCTGATGCTCTCCTCCTGCAAAACAACACCAGGTGGCGGCTGTTGTAGTCGTACTTGAATTGTTAGTTGTTCACCGTTTTTGACAATTTGGCCTGTCAGCAAAACCTCGACCTGTGCTTCTTTTGCCACGACGGCTGCCAGGTCCCCTTCTATTTTGTCGGGAATGTCTTTTTTCCCTAATCGCTCAAATAATTCCAACAAGCGTTCGGTTGTCAGTACTGTCAAATAATTTGATTGTGACAGCGTGCGAATGAACATTTCTGTCAAGCCTTTTTGCAGCCATTGGAGATTAGCATCGCCGGTGAGATTCTGAAAAAACAAAACGGCAAGTGTGCGACGTTCTCTACCCTCTAAACGAACCGTTGTTGATAACGTTTGCAGCGTTGTCTCGCCTCGTTCATTCTGGGCTAATTTTATCTTGCGCTTTTCAGAAGTCTTACTGCAATTTACAAATAATATGGCGACGGCCAATAATATTAAAATACTTCTTTCGAGTTTCATGTGCGTTTCTCCCTTTTTAATCAACAACCTCTTTGCCATTAAAATTTTCAGAATATTCTATGAGTGTGCTACAAAACGCGGGAGGTGCTTCGGCTAAGCTCAGCATTACCATGCTAAAATGTCACCCGGGGGCCAGAAAAATCGGGAAAGGGGGATGTCGCTTTTCAACAATACCTCCTTCTTGGCAAAACCCACGATTGGCGATACCCTCATATTTATATCAGCCTCTTTCGGCTGGGATAAGAATTTATTCCGTGCGCTTAAGGCGCTATTTTTCTGACCAGTGGCAAAACAAGCTTGCGCGAAATTAGAATATTGTTTCCTCCCTGTCACCGCAAATTGGTTAAAACTGGAGTCATTTTAAAAACTTGCATGAGCCAAATGATGAATGTTTTTTCACAAAAGATGATTACGCTTTTTGCCGAATTAAGTTGCCGTGACCGATACAAAGGTGATATCATCATGCTGAGGCGCGCCGGCGACAAATCTGTTGATCTCATCAATAATATTTTCTCGAATGGAGGCAGATTTTGGGGGACTGATTTTAGAAAATATTTCGATTAGTCTTTCCTCGCTGAATTCATCTCGCTTATCATTCATCGCTTCAGTAATACCATCGGTATAAAAAAGAAATGAATCACCAACCTCATAAAAAATTTCCTGTTCCGAGATCTGACGAGCAAACAGCTTTCCTTCTTCCAATCCCAGGCCAAGACCGGCAGGAGAATAACTAAACGTATTGGCAACGTCCCTTTTGTTAAAGATTAGCGTATTGTGTCCGGCTCTGGCAAAAAGAAGTCTTTTTTCTTCCATATTAAAAACGCCGTAAATCATCGTCACGAATACCTTTCGATCCATGGTGCCAAATAGGCGGCGGTTCAATTCACACAAAAGTTTTTTTGGCGAAAAGAAAATGGGTGTCAAAGAAAGCATGATGCCTTTGACCACCGCCATATAAAATGCCGCCGATGTCCCTTTGCCAGTTACATCGGCAATGGCAATGCCCAGATGCGAACTATCCAATGGGAAAAAGTCAAAATAATCGCCACCAATCTCTGTTGCCGGAATACATAAACCAGCTATATCCAGGCCATCGATGCGCGGATTAGCGTGTGGCAATAAACTGAGTTGGACTTGACGGGCGATTTCTAATTCACGTTTCAGTCTTTCCTGCTCTGTCAGTTCATTCAATAATAAAGCATTTTCAATCGCCAGCCCTGCTTGCCCCATCATCGTGTTCAAAAAGTCTTTTTCTTCGTCAGAAAAACACCTGTCTGATTTACTACGGCTTAAAATAAAAATCCCAATCACTTCTTCATTGATGACAATTGGCGTTACCACTGCATTGTTTTCAAGCTTAAAGATGGTAACAAATTCAGCAAAACGCGGATTAATAGCGATCAACTCGATCAGTTCGATTGGTGCGCGCCTGGATAGAAAATATTGACAAACACTTTTTTCTCGGGAAAAATGAAATTGATCGGCCAATGGCTGAGGATAGGAAGAAGCAAGCTCAAACTCTGCAGTTTCGTTTTTTTCTCGCAGCAGCAGCAAGCCCTTGTCACCGGCCAACGATACTGTTAATCTTTCGGTAATCAAACGGGCGATCTTGTCAAAACCTACCGTAAAGCCCAGCTCACGGCTAAATTTTTCTATCGACTCTTTCTCCCGTAGCCCCTTAGTCATAAAATTAAACGTCTTGGCCATCTCACCAATTTCATCGTGCGAGTGAATCCGCACCTGTTGATTCAAATCACCAGCAGAAATTTGTTGCATCGATTTGGTCAGCTTGCTCAACGGCGTTACAATTTTGTGGCTGATGTACATCGATGCATTAATTACTAAAATTAAAAAAACGAGCGCCAATTCTAAATTTCGATATAGGTTTGACCGCATTTCATTATTTAAGTCCACCAGTGAAAAACCGACTTTAACTGTTCCAAGCTTTTGGTCTCCGATTATGATGTTAACAGATTTTGATTCCAGATCTCGTTGACTTTCATTGGCGATTTGCCGCTGATCAAGCCGTAAAACAATGTCAATTTGCTCTAATCGACTCATTGTTCGCTGGAGATCCAATTCAATCCAGTCAGTATTTAAAGCGCTTGCTTTCAGGTTATTTTCTTTATCGAAAATAGCAATGTATACAATATCCGGATTGAGCCTCAATTGGTTGTTGATGTAAGTCTGATAGATTTCCCAATCGCCAGCCTCCACCGAAATGATGGAGGCGATGTTTTGTGCTAATCGTTCCATGCGCAGCTTGACTTGTCCAACCCGCAAATTGAGTTCGCGGATGGTAAAAATATAGGTGACTATTAACATCATTACAATAACTAACAGGGAGAACAACAAAGCGATTTTCAGTTTCAGACTAATTTTTAAATTGTGGAACATGCTCAACCTCGGATGGTGGATGCCGTCTTCGAGCCAGCCTGTGGTTCAAAAATTTTGTTACTTAATAATAAAACTGTGCATTTTATCATTATGACCTGGGAAAGATTCGAAATGTTGCATCAAACAATATTTTCTCACTGGATGACCGGGCTTTGCTAACGACAGCGAAGCGCCTCTCTGCTCATTTTGTCGATAAATATAATGAGCCAACAGGACATTATCAAGCTAAATTTTTCAAGGCAAAAAAAATCGTGAGACAATTGAACTCCATTTTTTTCTGTTGATTTTATAGTTTATTTTTTTTATTTTGTCAAGGCAATTTAATAATGCCAATAGACAGAGACAAAAAATCTAAAGCGGCTAAAAAT
Organism: uncultured Cytophagia bacterium; assembly: GCA_964571835.1. GTDB lineage: Bacteria > Zhuqueibacterota > Zhuqueibacteria > Thermofontimicrobiales > Thermofontimicrobiaceae > CAZNDR01. The sequence goes on from CAZNDR010000035.1 coordinate 8,944, forward strand.
ATTTTTTTGTTCCGCCAGAAGATCGGTCGTTCTTGCCACAATGCTGGAGAATAAATTTTCATGCCCTTCAAAATACTTGTCATTAATCCCGGCTCCACTTCTACAAAAATTGCTCTATTCATAGATAATAAATTAGCTGTTGATGAAAAAGTCGTTCATTCTACTGAACAATTAAAGGCCATTCCTTGTTTGTGGGATCAACTTGCCTTACGCCAGGAAGCAGTGGAAAATTTTTTAACCAAAAATAATATCGACAAAGCCGAGCTATCAGCTGTTGTCAGCAGAGGTGGTCTGCTGAGACCGATTCCTGGGGGCACTTATATCATAAATGAGCAGATGCTCGCCGATGCCGAAGCTGGCGTGCAGGGGACTCACGCTGCTAATCTGGGCTGCGCCCTAGCCAAGAATTTTGCTGACGCCGCCCGCGTTTCAGCTTTTGTAGTCGATCCGATCTCAGTCGATGAGTTTGAACCATTAGCCAGATATTCCGGCCATCCGCTGATTGAGCGACGTGCGCTTTCTCACACTTTGAATATTCACGCGGTGGGAAGAATGGCAGCGGAAAAATTGCAGGTCGATTTTAGCCAGGCAAATTTTATCATTGCCCACCTTGGCGGAGGCTTTTCCATCTGCGCACTCAAAAAAGGCAAAATTGTTGATGTCAACGATGCCTCATCAGCCGGCCCTTTTACCCCGGAACGAACTGGCGACTTACCATTGCAGCAATTTATCAAACTTTGTTTTTCAGGCCAATACAGTCAAACGCAAATGCAAAAATTGGTCATGGGCCAAGGTGGATTGACCGCCTATTTGAATACCAATAGCGCTGAAGCAGTGGAAAAAAAAATTCAAACTGGAGATAAAAAAGCCAAAGAAGTCTATGAAGCCATGGCTTATCAAATTGCCAAGGAGATTGGCGCCATGGCGACAGTCATCAACGGAAATGTTAGAGCAATTGTTATTTCTGGTGGACTGGCAAATTCAACCATGCTCACGAGCTGGATTGAAGAGCGCGTGACATTTATTGCCGAAGTGTTGCTGATGCCCGGTGAATTTGAAATGGAAGCCTTGGCCAACGGCGTAATGCGCATTTTAGAAGGAAAGGAAAGGGCAAAAATCTATTGAGGTCATTTTTTCGGGCGAGAAAAGGGGAGACAAAGAAAGGCATAGCGTATTGAACATAAGGAAATAAGGAGATAGGGTGTACCAGCAATTTTTGAATAGGCCGCCTGTCTGCTAATGATTGAATGAATCAGCGCACGCGATAATCGATTAAATTGCTATTGCAGTGCGAAGAAAATAATCAAACAGGCTTGTGAAAAATTTAAACAATATGTCATAAAGAGGTGAATATGCAGCGAGCCATGCTTTCCGGGAATGAGGCTATTGCCCGCGGCTTTTATGAAGCGGGAGGTTTATTTGCTTCGGCTTACCCGGGAACGCCCAGTACAGAGATACTCGAAAATATTGGCAAATACGAGGAGATACAGGCGCAATGGGCGCCCAACGAAAAAGTGGCGCTGGAAGTTGCTGCCGGCGCCGCGCTTGGTGGCGTTCGTAGTCTTTCGGCCATGAAACATGTCGGATTAAATGTGGCGGCAGATCCGCTCTTTTCATTATCCTATATGGGAGTGAATGGTGGGCTGGTTCTCGTCTCCGCAGACGATCCCTCCATGTTTTCTTCGCAGAATGAACAGGACAACCGTTGGTACGCCCGGGCAGCAAAAATTCCCATGTTTGAGCCGTCTGATAGTCAGGAAGCCAAAGATTTTACCGCGCTGGCTTTTGAATTAAGCGAACAATTTGACACGCCAGTTTTGCTGCGCACAACGACCAGAATCAACCATTCCAAAAGTATTGTCAAGCTTGGCGATCGAGTTGTTCCGCAACAAAAAGTGTATGTCAAAAATATAGCAAAAAATGTGTTGCTTCCCTCTAATGCCCAAAAAAAACATGTGCTCGTTGAAGCCAGAATGGCAAATTTAGCCGAGTATGGCAACACCTGCAGCTGTAACCGCCTCGAATGGGCAAATAAAAAATTAGGCATCATCACCAGCGGCATTTCTTATCAATACGCCAAAGAAGTTTTTCCAGACGCCTCATTTTTAAAATTAGGCATGACCCATCCCCTGCCCAAAAAATTGATACTCAATTTTGCCAAGCAAATAGAGCGCTTAATTGTCATCGAAGAGTTGGATCCTTTTCTCGAAGAGCAAATAACTCGCTGGGGCATCAAAGTCGAGGGCAAAGATAAACTGCCGATTATCGGCGAACTTAATCAGACCATTGTCGCCAGAGCATTTCAAAATGTCCATCGTCAAAGTGATTCAGTAGTAAAAGGAAGCAATCTTCCGCCTCGTCCACCAGTGCTTTGCCCGGGCTGCTCTCATCGCGGTATGTTTTATGCCATGAAAAAATTGCGCTTGATCGTCACTGGCGACATCGGCTGTTACACACTGGGAGCATTACCGCCATTGGAAACGACCGACACCTGTCTCTGCATGGGCGCCAGCATCGGTTTTGCTCACAGCCTGGAAAAAGTGATTGATGAAAAATTAAAAAGGAAAATAATTGGCGTCATCGGCGACTCAACTTTTTTCCACTCGGGAATTACTGGTCTGATTGACATGGTCTACAATAAAAGCAAAGCCAAAATTTGTATTCTTGATAATCACATAACGGCTATGACTGGTCACCAGGAACATCCTGGCTCAGGTTGGACTTTGAAACATCAACCAACGGTCAAAGTGAGCATCGAAGCTATCTGCCGGGCAGTTGGTGTGAACAAAGTAATCACCGTCGATCCCTATGACACCAAAACCACTATTTCAGCGTTGAAAGAAATCATGCAGGCAGAGGAGCTGGCAGTCATCATTGCTGATGCACCTTGCGTTATTCGTGAGCGCAAAATTTTTAGCCGACCATACTGGGTGGAAACGGAAAAATGTACTGTCTGTGGCTTGTGTCATCAAATTGGTTGTCCAGCTATTGAGAAGAATGAGGAGGGAAAAGCAACAATTCATTCGCTGCTCTGTATCGGCTGTGACATCTGTCGCCAAGTGTGCAAACCGCAGGCGATTCAAAAACCTTCAGATTAATACGACGTGGTCTGTCTTGCGCTTTTAAAAAGCCGGACGCTCTTGGCTAAAATTTAATAGGCAGCAAACTTTAATAGCAAGATTATTTTCTCTGCTTTTGTCAAATAAATTCGTCTGATTTCTAAACATTGTCATTTGCCATCTTTTAAAAAAGGTCAAAGTCACATCAGGATGATAGTTTAGCTTCTAAAGGAAAAAATTTATGTTCAGCAAAAAATGTATTGTCGATAAAAATTCACCTGTGGTGAATGTCGTCATGTGTGGTGTCGGCGGACAGGGTGTGCTGGTTGCAAGTGATGTGTTAGTTGCTGTGGCGATGTTGGTTGGATTAGATGCCAAAAAAAGCGAAATTCACGGTATGGCTCAGCGCGGTGGCAGTGTCATCAGCCAGATCCGATTTGGCAAAAAAATTTTTTCTCCGCAAATTGAAGAAGGTACGGCGAATATTCTTTTATCTTTTGAACAATTAGAGGCAGTGCGTTATTTAGATTTTCTGAAATCTAATGGTGTTGTCATTATTAACAATCAACAAATAACACCACTAACGGTTTTTTTTGCCAACATCCCTTATCCGAAAAACGTGGAAGCAGTCTGCCGGGAAAAAACAGATCAAGTCGTTTTTGTTGACGGAATAAGCCTATCAGAGCAGCTAGGTGATCAGCGGGTATTAAATACCATCTTGCTTGGCGTTTTATCCAATTTTTTGGAATTTGAAGATGAAGCATGGTTACAAGGGATCAAGCAGCGAGTGCCAGCAAAAACATTTGCTTTGAACGAAGAAGCTTTTGCTGCTGGGAAAGCTTTTTGTCCTCGTTGAAATTTGTCTTTAATGCCATTTTTTATCAAATTAGTTTTGGTAATTAACAGTTTTGACTTTCTTTATTTGTGAAATTGGCAGGCCCAAATTTTGAAACCATTCAAAAGGAAAAAAATGATAAACAATTTTGATCAACTTATCCATGAAGCAAAAAAAATTGCTCATTGTAAAAAGCAAGCTTTTCGAGTGGCAGTTGCTGCTGGAGATGATAAAGCAGCTATCGAAGCCATTAGGGAAGCCAAAGAAATGGGATTAGCTGATGCTGTGCTGGTGGGAGAAAAAAAATTAATACTTGAGACATTCGAAGCATTGGATATTCAGCCGGACGAATTTGAAATTATTCATGCTGAAGGTGAATCAGAAATCTGCCGCCAGACGATTCAGATAATCAAAAGTGGTCAGGCGGACTTGATTTTAAAAGGAAAAATCAAAAGTGCTACGCTGTTGAAAGCGATTTTGAACAAAGAATGTGGTTTGAGAACAGGCAAGCTGATTAGCGATGCCTATTTATTTGAATGGCCTAATCGTCCGAGTGAAAACAAGCTGATGATTATTACCGATGGCGGCTTTAATTTGACGCCTGATTTAGAGCAGAAAATTCAGATCATTGAAAATGCTGTGCACGTAGCGCATGCGCTGGGAAATGAAAATCCCAAAGTCGCGGTGCTCTCAGCAGTAGAAACCGTCAACCCGGCGCTGCCGGCAACTATCGATGCGGCGGTGCTGACGAAAATGAATGAACGAGGACAAATTACCGGATGCCTTATTGATGGTCCTCTGGCTTTGGACAACGCTGTCTCAGAGGAAGCGGCAAAAATAAAAAATCTTCATTCGCCGGTGGCTGGGAAAGCGGATATTTTATTGTTTCCTGGCATCGAGTCTGCCAACCTCACCGCCAAGGCGACTCTTTATTTTTCTAATTTTCGATTAGCTCATGCCACAATGGGCGCGCAGGTGCCGGTGCTCATTCCTTCCCGCGCCGAATCGGCGGATGCTAAATTATGCACGTTGGCATTAAATGTGATTTTGGCGGAGCATAGCAAGCGCCAGTAACTGCTGCTCCAATGCCAATAAAAAAACCAGCACCACGATCATTTGGTGCTGGTCCCCCCCAAATTTACGCCTCGAATTTCGCTCTTCTCGATCAGCTTCTGAGGTTACATCAATTATTTAAATCAACTATATCGACAACGCGGGGTCTTTGCGGAAAATTTTATATCAAATTGTGAAAAAATTGAAATTTTTTCTCTGGCAAAAATGCAATTGGTATCTTTGAAAAATTGATGATTGATACGAAGATAGCTCCTTTTAAAAAGCCTTATGGTTTACAGCCATTAAAAGAAAGCTAATGAATCTGCCCTGTCAAAATAGTCGGTGGCTGAGACAGCTTGAGCTTTAATATGCTTTGGCCACAATAACTCGTTCTTTTGATGGCTTGCCGCAGAGCAAACATTTTCCAATTTCTTGATGAGGGTTTTCCAGCGGAATAGCGCGTATGGTTGCCTTTGTCTCTTCCTGCAGTTTTTCCTCGCATTCGTTTTTGCCGCACCAATGGACCCAGAAAAAGCCTCCGGGCTCTTCAATTTGTTTTTTGAATTGTTCATAATGATCCGCTACGAAGGTGTATTGCTCTCTGAGGGCAAGCGCCCGCTTGAACAAATCGTGTTGCATGGTTTCTAAAGTACGTTCCACTGTATCGGCTAATTCATTAAGCGAAACTGGCTTTTTCTCACCGTTATCTCGTCTGACCATGATAACTTGATTCTTCTCAAAATCACGCGGACCAATTTCCAGCCGCAGCGGCACACCTTGTTGCTCCCACTCATTAAATTTCCAGCCCGGGCGATAATCATCGCGATCGTCAACTTTGAAAGAAAATTTGCCATTCCAAGAAATGGTGATTTTTTCCACATATTCCAAAATTTGATTGCGCTGCTCTTCGCCGGTAGTAATGGGAATGATTACTACCTGCACCGGTGCTAACCGAGGCGGCAAAATAATGCCTTTATCGTCGCTGTGTGTCATGATGATGGCGCCAATCAAACGAGTAGAAACTCCCCAGCTCGTCGCATAGACATATTTGACCTTTTCCGCTTCGTCCTGAAAAGTAACGTCGAAGGCTTTGGCAAAATTTTGTCCCAAATAATGCGAAGTGCCTGATTGTAAAGCTTTACGGTCTTGCATCATGGCTTCGATGCAGTAGGTTCGGACGGCGCCAGCAAATTTTTCTTTTTCGGTTTTTAATCCCTGAATCACGGGAATCGCCATGTATTCTTCGGCAAACCGGGTATAAATCTTCAAGATTTTTAATGTCTCTTCTTCGGCTTCTTCAGCCGAAGCATGAGCGGTATGACCTTCCTGCCAGAGAAACTCGGTGGTCCGCAAAAACAATCTGGTGCGCATTTCCCAGCGTACCACATTTGCCCATTGATTAATCAAAATCGGCAGATCGCGATACGATTGAATCCACTTTTTGTACATACTCCAAATGATGGTCTCGGAGGTCGGGCGGATCATCAACGGTTCTTCCAATTTCTTACCGCCGCCATAGGTAACGACAGCACATTCTGGTGCAAAACCTTCTACATGTTCTGCTTCTTTTTTCATAAAACTTTCCGGGATGAAAAGCGGAAAATAAGCATTTTCATGCCCAGTATCTTTGAACATTTTGTCCAATACGGCCTGCATTTTTTCCCACAACGCATAAC
>CAZNDR010000036.1:0-15436 GCA_964571835.1 uncultured Cytophagia bacterium
GAGCAATCAAGCAGCATTAAAACTGCTAATGCAGTTCTTAAAATGTCGTTTTATTTATTTTTCACCGCGCTGAAATGGTGTGCACTTTCAAGTGCAATTGAATAGTTGTAAGAGCGCTCTGCTTCAGCGGTTTGTTAATTTCTCTATGTTTCAGACAATCCCTACATCAAATTATGAAATGGTGCACTCAGTAAAAAAAGCAAAGTGAAAGCTGCGCTTATCTATTCAGGTGGTTAAATTTCCATAAAAGACTAATTTTTAGAGCAACGGCCCCTTTATGAGAATAATTACCTCCATAAAAAAAATGCAAAGCCTATCCAGCCAAATTCACCTGCAGGGCAAACGCATCGGTCTTGTCCCGACGATGGGTTTTTTGCACGACGGTCATTTAAGTCTGATCCGAGAGATAAAACGTCATTGTGATGTAACCGTAATGAGCATTTTTGTCAATCCGACTCAATTTTCTCCCAGCGAAGATTTCGCAGATTATCCACGCGATTTTGTGCGAGATAAAAAATTAGCTGAAGCGGAAGGATGCGATATTATTTTTTATCCTGATGCCAAAGACATTTATCCGGGCAATTATCTTACTTACGTGACCGTCGAAAAAATTAGCTACATTTTATGTGGCGTTTCCAGACCGATTCATTTTCGTGGCGTTGCCACCATCGTAGCAAAGTTATTCAATATCGTCAAGCCTCAGATTGCCATATTCGGTCAAAAGGATGCGCAGCAGGCGATCATCATCAAAAAAATGGTGAATGATCTCAATTTTGATGTCGAAATTTTAGTAGCTCCCATTGTGCGAGAAAAAGATGGACTAGCGAAAAGCTCGCGTAATACCTATTTGTCGCCAGAGATGAGAAGACAAGCTTCCGTTTTATTTCAATCATTGAAAGCAGCAGAACAAAAAATTTTATCCGGAGAGACTGATGCTGCGGCAATAAAGGCTTTGATAAAAAATAAAATTGCCGAAAAGCCGGCTGCGGTTATTGACTATATTGAAATTGTAAATCCAGAAACATTAGAACACCAAGCCGAAATTCAAGGCTCGGTTCTTATTGCATTGGCAGTCAGATTCGGAAAAACGCGGCTTATCGATAATATTGTTGTCGACAAAAAATGAAGGGAACGAGGCTTTGTTTAAAAAGTTTAACAGGTGAGCAATGGAGAGGTGGGGGAAAAAGTGAAATTTGTCTCTCATCTTGCTAAAAAAAATGGTTGACTTTATCAGAAAAATTTCTTTATTTAAGAACATACTTTAAAGCCAGAGATAGAGGAAATTTGCTATGAAAAAACAATTATTCGGTCTTGTAATTTTAGCCATGCTGATTCCTTGTCTGGTTTCAGCCCAACTTAAAAGCCAGGATAAACCGGTCCAGATTAAAAAAGAATTGCTGCAACCGGCAGATTCTTATTTGGGGTTTACTTTATTAGATCCCTCGCGGCTAACTATGAGACATAGTGTCTCCATGTCCTATTTTTCCATGGGGGGGAGGGGACTTTCACAAGCGCTGTATTTAAACACCATGTGTTATCAGTTCTCGAATCCGCTATCGCTTTCGGTACAATGGGGCATTCAGAATTTTCCCTACAATTCATTTTCGAAAGATAATCCCCTTTTTCAAAATGGTTTTTTCCTGTCAGGCGCCGAGTTAAAATATCAGCCCAGTGATAAATTTGAAATGCGGCTTCAATACAGCAATATGCCAGGTGTGTACAATCATTATTATTACGGAGATCGTTTTGGTTTTTCACGATACCGATTATTTGGGGATGAAAATTAGCACCTCTCCCTGGAATAGGATATCAACTACCTACCATTTTATCAATAACCGAGCCTCGTCTCGGTTATTTTTTTAACTTGGCTTAGTACGCTATTTCATAATTTAATGAAGGGATTGTCTGAAACATAATTAAATTTGGAAACCGCTGAAGCAATTATTTTTGCCTGCGGCAAATTGCTGTCACCCCGCTAAAGCGGAGTGCTCTTACCGATATTATACCGCGCTTGAAACAGAATACCGCTTCAGCAGAGTAAAAAATAAATAAAATGACAAATTTAGAACTGCTTCTGCAGTGTCAATGGGGCTTGATTGCTCATCATTTTGACAATTGAATCCTACAAGAGTTAATGAAATGATGTACTTGCTTATCGATTAATACTATTCGCTTTCAGGAGGATAATAACATACCGCAGGATTATAAAAAGCAGGAAAAGAAAGGAAGACAAAATAATCAAGGCATAAAAGGGACCATTTTATCGTTAATGATTTTGATTCTATTCGGAGCAAATTTTCTATTTGTCATTTCCTGGGCAGTCCGTGCGATCGAAAAAAAGAGAATGGCCAATTCGAAAGATATCCTTTTAATTGAGCCAGATACAAAAACTGAGCAAAGAAAGGTTTTAAAAGTAGAGGTTTTTAATGCGTGCGGCGAACCGGGAGTGGCGCGCGCATTGACCGATTATTTGCGGAAATACAATTACGTTGATGTCGTCTTTTATGGAAACTATCGCATGACTAACTTGCCAGAGACTCGCATTATCGATCGCAGCGATGAAGCGATGAGTAACGCCAAGAAAATCAGTAAGCTCATTGGAGTAAAAGAAGAACGACTCTATCCCATCCTCAGCCCGGACAGGCAATTGGACGCGACTATTTTGATAGGCAAAGATTATGCAGAGTTGAAAGCGTTTAAGCGAAAAATTATATAAGATAGGATATGCTAATAATTCTGGAGATTTGATGACACAAGTGTTGTTAATATTTTATAATTTTCTTATTCTTCCTCTATTATTAATATTTCTCACCATGACAAGTATCTTCAATAAAAAAATCCGGAAAGGACTTAAAGGTCGCTGGGCGCTGGTCAATAAATTAAAACGAGAAATTCCTGAAAAAATCGGCAATCGTCCGGTGATATGGGCACATGTTTCTTCTTATGGTGAATACTTGCAGGCGAAGCCGGTTTTTGATCAATTAAAAAAAATGAATGACACTATTTTTATTTTTGTTACTGTGTTTTCACCTTCCGGAATCGACAATATTAAAATTCAACCGCCAGTTGATTATGTAGGTTACCTGCCTTTTGATTCGTTTGGCGCCATGAAAAAATGTGTTTCAGTCATCAAACCCAAAATGGCTGTCATCGTCCGCCATGATATTTGGCCAAATTTTGTCTGGCGATTGCACAAAGAGCGGGTGCCGTTGTTTTTGATTGATGCCTCTTTGCCGAAACATTCTTCTCGGTTGAAACCGTTTTTTCGCTACCTGAATGCAAAGCTCTTTTCTTTAATTTCAGGCATTTTTGTCATTGGCGAAAATGAAGTTGACCGTTTTCTCAAGTTAAGCGTTGCGAGGGAAAAGATAACAGTCATGGGTGATACAAAATACGATCAAGTTTTGGAACGCGCGCAAAAAAGAGAAAAAATCGCTCCGCTAGGAAATCACCCAGTTTTGCTCAATAAGCACGTGCTGGTAGCTGGCAGCACCTGGCCGGCTGATGAGGAAGTAGTTATTCCTGCTTTTTGTGCTGTCTTAAATAAGCATGAAAATTTGTTTATGATTATCGCACCTCATGAGCCGCACCCAAAAAGGATCGCTGAGATCGAAAAAATGTGTCAGCAATTCAAATTAAAAACGGCATGCTGGTCTGATTTAGCGCAGCTCACAAAAAATTGTCAGTGTCTGATTGTCGATAAAATTGGACTGCTGTCAAGCATTTATTCTTTGGGAAAGGTAGCCTTTGTCGGCGGCAGCTTCCATTTTAAAATTCACAATGTGCTGGAGCCGGCGATCTTTGGCATTCCAGTGTTTTTTGGTCCTAAAATGGCCACCTCCGCCGAGGCACAGAAATTATTGGAAAACGATGCGGCCATCAAAGTAAATTCCATTGAACAAACCACTGCTTTGCTGACAAAAATTTTTGAGGATCCAGCTTTTTCCCAAAATTACGGAGCAAAAGCTAAAATGTTGGTTCAACAAAATGTGGGCAGTTCACGAAAAATTGCTGAACGATTGATTGCCAGATTGAATTAGCTTAAGGTAAAGCTAAAGCAAAAGATATGGGCAAAGATAAAGGCTGAGATAAAGACGATGAGATGAGAATAGATTTAGGCAAAGAAAAAATAAAGGCCAAGCGTGAAATTAACATCAAGAATTAAAAATAAGGTTTGAATGGAAAGGCCGATTATTTTTTTTCTTGGGCTTTGCCTTTATCTTTTGCTTGGACACAAACCAATTAGGCCAATGCTGTTAAAATGAAAATGACTTTTACCACTATCGATTGGCAAAATAATAGCGCCATAATTCTTGACCAAACGCGATTGCCTGCTGAAGAAAAGTATGTGAAAATATTGGATTATCGGGAAATGGCCGAAGCAATAAAGCAACTCAAAGTGCGAGGGGCTCCGGCGATTGGCATTGCGGCCGCTTTTGGCGTATGTTTAGGCGCTAATGAAATTGTTACTACCAATAGCAAGGAATTTAAAAAGCAGTTGAACATTATTTTTAAATCGCTGGCTAAAACAAGGCCTACGGCAGTAAATTTGTTTTGGGCATTGCGACGTATGATCGCTGTGGTCGAGGCGAACCATAATTGCCTGCCACGTGAACTAAAAATGCTTTTGATTAAAGAAGCTTTGGCAATTTTCGAAGAAGACAAAATCATCTGTGCGAAGATGAGTGAGCTTGGCGCCTCGCTTATTAACGATGGTGATATAATTTTAACTCACTGCAATGCTGGGGCACTGGCGACAGGCGGCATAGGCACTGCCATAGGTGCGATCGTAACCGCTTTTCAGCAGGGCAAAAAAATTAAAGTTTTCGCCGATGAAACGCGGCCGCTGTTGCAGGGTGCTCGTTTGACTATGTGGGAATTAAAAAAAGCTGGTCTGACTGCCACTTTGATTTGCGATAATATGGCAGGCTACGTCATGAAACAGGGATTAGTGAATTGTGTCATGCTGGGAGCGGATCGGATTGCTGCAAACGGCGATATCGCCAATAAGATTGGCACTTATGCATTAGCTGTGTTAGCGAATCATCACCATATTCCCTTTTATGTCATTGCGCCGACTACGACATTTGATTTATCGGTCGCTTGCGGCGAAGAAATTCCCATTGAGCAGCGTTCTCCAGATGAAATAACAAACTATCTCGGAAAACAAATTGCTCCACCACAGATCGACGTCTATAATCCAGCCTTTGATATAACGCCTCATCATTTAATAACGGCGATTGTTACTGAAAATAAAATATGCTATCCTCCGTTTCAATTTGTTAAAAAAAATCAAAAGCAAAAAAATAGCTTGACTTAATTACATTTTTAATTTATATTGCACCGTTTAAAAATTTATCAACTTCAAATGCTTAAGGAGTATAAAATGAAAATGATGAGATCGATTGCCATGGTGGGCATACTTTTTTTAATAGGTGGATTAATGATCTTCGGCTGCCGATCTAAAGAGGTGGAATCTGCTCTTATTTACATTAATCAACAGAATGATTGGGAAAAAGCAATGGAACAATTAGACATTGCGGTAAAGATAAATCCAGCAGATGTCGAGGCGCACGTGTTAAGGGGAAAGGGTTTTGCCTATTATGGTAAATATCAGGAAATGGTCGATGAATTTAAGACTGCCGAATCGCTGATGGCAGGTACACCCAATCCTAAGTTTCAACAGGAAATAGATGTTAATCGCGACAAATATTGGCGTACCAGCTTCAATGACGGGGTCAAAAATGTTAAAAATATAGAAGCTGATTCGACCGCTTTAGACAAGGCAAAGAAAAATTTTGAAGATTGCATTTTGATTTTTCCTGCTAAATCAGAATCCTATAAAAACCTCGCTTTTGTCAATGTGCAGAAAAAAGATATAGAAGCAGCCATTGTTAATTATGAAGATGCTATCAAAATAAACGAAAAGGATACAGATGCGCTTTCATCATTGGCGAATTTATACATCAATGCCAAGCACTATGAAAAATGCATTGAAGTTGTTGACAAAATTTTAGCCATTGATCCGAAAAGTGTTGATGCTACGGCACAAAAAGCCATGGCCTATGACTTGCTGGGTGATTCGGAAAGAGCCTTTGCCGCCTATGAGGTCGCACTACAAAATGATCCCAATAATTCAGATTTGGTTTTCAATTTAGGTAGGCTTTATTATCAGGGGAAAAATTATGAGATGGCGATTGAAAAGTTCAAACTCGTCTTAGAAGCAAAACCTAATGATTATGAAGCCAATGTAAATGTTGGCAATGCCTATTTATTGTTGGCAGAGGCAGCCATGCAGAAATATCGCGATATGGATGAAAAGCAATTAGCAAAAGTTCCCAAAGAAGAATTTGATGCCGACCAGGAAAAATCAAAAACAGGCTATAAAGCAGCAGTGCCTTATCTCGAAAAGGCAGTAGCTATTAGTCTCGATAAAAAAGGTGCCTGGTATAATTTAGCAGTTGCTTATGTCCAATCTGGTGAAGCGAAAAAAGGTGAACGATGTTTTGCTATCGCAGATGAAGTTGATGGCGGTAATTACCTACAAGCCACAAATTTTATTGATGAATATCTATCCCATCTAAAATAATAAATGAAAACAGCTTAATTTTAATGAATGCTCTCTTTGCCGTGCAGCGAAGGGAGCTTTTTTTTGTCGATAAAGTGCGTCTTGGATGGCGTAAATCCTCGGTAGGAGGTAGGTAATTGAATTGCTATTTTGATCGTTAAGTCTGACAGTTACTTTTATAAACGAAGCTTTTTGAAAGTGAATTCCTTTTGCTCGCTGAGCAGAGGTGGGATATTTCATATCTCGCCGACCGCCCGCAAACGAGGTATTGCTGAATGGCGGAAATTTCACTTGACTTTTTTTTCATTTTGTTTTAACTTAACCAGCCAAAGTCATAAATTTTCTTTTGATGGCGCAATAAAAGGAGCTAAAGGGCACGCCAGTGAATGAAAACGAACTAAAAAAAATGGTTTTAGCCCATGGTAATATACCGACTCATGTGGCTATCATTATGGATGGAAATGGGCGATGGGCTAAAGCCAAAGGCTTGACGCGCTTGAAAGGTCATGCCGAAGGGATAAATTCAGTACGGGCAGTGGTTGAAGCCAGCGGCGAACTGGGAATAAAGGTAGTTACGCTCTATACTTTTTCCAAAGAAAATTGGCGTCGCCCTAAAAATGAAATCAGTGGGCTGTGGCGGCTATTGATTCAAACGGTAAAGCGAGAAGTACCAGAGTTGAAGGAAAAAAATGTGCAATTGCGCACAATTGGCGTGCTGGAAGACTTGCCTCTAACGGTCCGCGAGGGTGTCAAATACGCTATCAAAGAATTGGAAGCCAATACCGGCTTAATTGTGAACCTGGCGCTTAGTTATAGCAGCCGTCAAGAAATATTAAATGCGGTAAAACTGATTTCCGAAAAAGTAGCAGAAAAAAAAATAGCTCCCGAGCAAATAAATGAGCAACTGATCTCAAATCACCTTTTTACTGCAGATCTGCCGGATCCTGATCTACTGATCAGAACCAGTGGCGAGCACAGAATTTCCAATTTCTTGCTCTGGCAAATTGCCTATTCAGAATTATATGTTACAAAAACTCTGTGGCCTGATTTTCGAAAAAAGGAATTTTTCGAAGCGATTTATTCTTATCAACATCGCGAACGCCGATACGGCATGGTCAGCGAACAAATTAGCAATAAGAAGAAAAAGTATTAGTCTTTGGCTTTACAACTAATATTTTTCCCAGAGCGTCTAAAAGTCAACAGTGCGCTCTCTAATGGCATTTAGTTGTCGGCTCGACCGCCGGCTAATTTACGATATGGAGTAATGAGATATTTATTACCTCCTGACTAACGAGGAACTTTAGTTATTGAGCCAAAGTTAAACAACAAGTTTTTTGAAGTTTAACTGGATTGAGGGCGATTCTGATAAGTGGATCGCTTTTTTATTATGACTCATAGTTAACTAATGGCAAACGGAATCCTATCGTTGGGTCAATTGCTTCGGTCAGTCCTGTTTGTTTGCTTTGTCAAGCTGAAAGCAACTAATTTTGGTCAATCTTTTTTTTATATGTAAACAAAACAAACATCGACCTGCTGGCGCCAATTGAGTAGTTAATAATTACCAGGCGAGATAGCGAATTGACAGCGCTTCAGCAGTGACATCTTAGTAAAATGAAAATATAAAGGGTGCTTCATAATTGGGCATCGAATAAGCGCCTTCCATACAAGGAAAACACTCCCTTTGCAATTTTAATTCAAAATTTTTGTAAAAATTCACTCAATCTGACTGATCAGAAGTACTATTCGAAAAAAAATTTCTTCTATTAAATATGAAGACAAGAAAATGGATCATCGTTTTTGCCCTCATGTTGGGATTTTCAGCTTTGATCCTTTATCATGGTTGGAACCTGGTGGGAGCAAATGACAAGATCAAAAATTATTTGCTTGTTACTTTGCAGCCAGTGGTTGGCAAAAATTTTACTATTGAATCGCTTGATTTGTCCTTTGGAGCTGTTCATCTCAAAGGAGTGAATTTCAGCAGCCAGAATCAGTACCTGACAATAAAAGTTGATGATATTCGTTTGGGATTTAATTTTCTTAGCTTGCTTAAAAGCGGTTTCCGGCCTCAGCAGATACCCCAGGAGGTTATTTTTATCAAACCACATTTGACTTTTCATGCCCTAACTGATACCGCAGCAGCCAGCACTGCAAAAGATATGACCTCCCTTGAAATTGAGAAGCAGAAGTATTTACAAAAAATGAGCGATTTCAATTTTATTAAACGGATTACCGTTTCTAAGGGTAAAATAAGTTATATTGATTCCTCTTTAAATGAAATCATGATGAGCAATGATATCAATGGCTGGTTGAGCGCTCGAAATTTAGCGAATACTTCGATGAGGTTAGTCGGCAAAATTTTTGACTCGAACGATTATAATTTGAATATTATCGGGCAACTTAATTTGCTGACCGGGCACCTTGATTCACTAAATGTTATCTTAAAAAATTACGAGTGGAAAGAGGGTGGTTCATACGTTTTGCCGGATTATTTTAAGGTTAGCCAGGGGATAATCGATGGCAAAGTAACATTCACAGAGAAAAGGACAGACAAAACTGGCTTTAATATAAAGGGACAATTTTCTATTTCAGAGGGGGCCTTTGAGATTATAGATAAAAATTTATATTTTGATCAAGTCAATCTCGAAGCAAAAATTGATGAATGGAATTGTGAGATAAGCAAAGCCAGTTTGCTTTTTAACGGTTCGCCTATTGCCATTTCGGGCAATATTTTCAATATCATAAATCCAAAATTAGATTTGATAGTTCAATCTCCAGCCTTTGATAGCGAAAAATTTGCTGATTTGATTGCCCCAGAAGCGAAATTTAAAATCAGTGGGCTTTCATCAATTTGCTTTACTGTCACTAATAATTTAGCTAAGCCAAAGTTAAAAGGAGAATTAGCCAGCTCTCAACTAAATTTCAACAAAAGTCAATTTCAGCATGTGCACACTGACATTAGTTATGTCGATTCCACTTTGTATCTGAATAATTTCACAGCGACTTTAAACGGGATAAGCATTGCTTCTTCCTTTGAGATAAGTTTTTCCAGTAACATCCCTACTATCCGCTTTTTAATGGAGGCGCAAGGAAATTTGTTTAACGAGCTGCTTCAGCCACCTTTTCAAACTTTAAAGAACAGTACCGGCGTTCTCCGTATCAATGGGAAAGGAGATGTTGAAAATTTCAAAGGAAATCTTAATTTTCAATTAGAAACTTTTGCTGAGCTTGATACAACCTTCATCTTTAATGGAGAGTTTTCGTATGGGCAAAAAAAGCTTGTGCTCAACATGAAATCGTTATCCCATCCCTTTGTTGCAGATGCGCAGTTTGATTTTTCAGCCAAAAAGATTAACAAAAAGATTAATTTGGCTGGATTACATCACCTGCTTTATGATTTCCCGGAAATGAAAAAAATTAAGCGGCTATGCGATTTCAGAGAGACTGAGATAGGCCTTTGCGAGGCAAAAAATCGAACCGAAATTCATGGTTCTTTTTTATGGAATAAAAATAATGCTGATTTTGAACGTCTGATGGATCTCAAGCTAACTATCAAACCAGACGATGAGACTGAGGAAATTTTCGGTGAGGCAGTCATTCAATCGGGAGATGAACCGTTTTATTGTGATTTTGAGATCCTAAAATTTTCCAAGATTTTAGAGATAAACAAAATCGAAATGAAAAAGATCTTTAAATGCAATGGTCGAATTTTATTAGATGATGAAAAAGAGTTGGATCTGAATGTTTTATTTCAGCAAACACCTGCAGCACGCTTGGCTGACTTGCTTATTAGCGATGTTAAAACCATAAATCAGGGTGCGATCGACGGCTCATTGAATTTCAAAGGAACTTTGAAAGCGCCACATCTCTCGTGTAGCCTGTCACTATCAAATTTGCAAATGAACAATATCGGGCTTTATGATGGCTGGGCTAGCTTTTCTCTGAATGATAAGCGGTTTTTGTTGGATAGTCTGACAATCAAAAAAAATAAGGTGGCTATTTGCCAGACAAAAGGCTATGATGTTTTAGATACCGGTGAGTTAAATTTTGATTTTAAAGCAAAAGATTTCGCTATTGATTCGACGCTGATAGCAATTTTTAATAATGAAAACTTAATATCTGGTACAGCCTCCGCTCAGCTTAAGGTGAGAGGCACGGCAAAAGCTCCTCAGTTAAGTGGCGAGCTATTCATTCGCCATGGCAAGCTAAGTCGCTTTTATTTTGATACCTGCTCATTGACATTGGATGGTTCAGATTCACTCCAGGTCGATCCAGAAGAAAATCCTAATATGCCAATGGAGAAAAATGGAATCGGTTTGAAAAAAATGTTAATAGTCAGAGATGGTGTTTTTACTTTGCAGGGACAAGGCTTTATTCCGCTATCGAATGTGGATGGACTTAATCTAAATTTTGCTGGCCGTGGAAATATTTTAGCCATTTTGCCAGAGCTGACGTCATTTTTTAAAAGCACAGCAAGCCAGGCAAAATGGAATTTTCAACTGAGCGGAAGTCCAGCAAATATTGTCATATCCGGAGGGGAGATAGAAATTGCCCAGGGATATCTGCAATTGGGCGATGTGGTGCCTGAGATTAGAGAAATTTTCCTGAAAGCGAAATTGGAACAGGAAGGCTTTTTAAATGTAGAATATATTTCAGGTAAGGTGAAGCGAAGTGATTTTACTTTTAGGAATGTGCGCTCTTTACCAGATTCAATGGGCGAAAAGTTGCAGCCATTTTTGATCCCCAATTTGGGATTGAATTTGGGAGTGTTTTTTCTTGAAACAGCGCGACCTGGTATTTCCATGCACATCCCGGGATTGATGGCCAAAAAAGAATTTGGGAATTTCAGCTTTTGTGGGAAAAACGATACCGAAAAATTTTACTTGGCGGGTCCTTTTCAACGGCCGTATGTCAGGGGCAAAGTAATATTAGAAAATGCAAATTTCACCTTTCCGTTTGTCGAAACAGAATCCCAAAGAGTCGGTCCTGATCCAGTGGTTGACGTGCTTCGCAGCGTCGAATGGGATGCAACGGTCCTTGCCGGGAAAGACGTTCATTATCAACGCCAGATCCCCAGCGGGCTGGATAATGTTTATTTAGATATTATAATCGATAATGGTGTCGGCGGCTTGAGTTTTAATGGCATTTTAAACGATAATTCATTCGGAGTTATCGGCTGGCTGGAATCATCGCGTGGTAACGTCGAATATTTAAATCTTGATTTTCAAGTAGTCAAAACCGGTGTCGAGTTTGATATGGAAAAAAAGCCAAACTCAGAAGTGGATTTTGACAAAACCACGTTGTTGCCTATCATTTATGGCGAAGCGCGGACCACCATCACTGACTCGACTGGTTTCCCTTATTACATTTACTTGACTTTATTGACTACCGACCCGTACACTGGTTTTGCACAAAAGCGAGGTCGTCTGGGGGAAGTTACTTTTCAGTTGACTTCAGAAAGCTCAACTTTAGGTGATTCTGAGGGAGAAATTTTAGCCTCATTGGGGTACTCACCACAAAATTTACGAGGCATAGCGACTGATCTCATTGGCATTAGCGCTGATAATTTGGTGTTTCGGCCATTGTTCCGTCCTTTTGAGCGAAGGTTAGAGCAAACGCTGGGTCTGGATGTGGTTCGTTTTAGTTCACGCTTCACCCGAAATTTAATCGAAATGAACGTGAGTGAAGAGCGAAATTTTATGATCGATTCCAAATTGTTTTTGTTGCGGAGCACTAAATTAATGGTCGGCAAATATTTGGCTAATCAACTTTTTTTGATGTATTCTGGCCAGTTGGAAGCTGGTATGGATTATCGCTATCAACATGAGGGATTTGGTTTAAGTCATAAAATCGGACTGGAATATCGAATTAACCCTAGCTTGCTGTTGCAAATGGAATACGATTATAATAGCCTGATGTTATTGAGACGAGAAGATAAACGCATTTTACTAAGGCACTCATTCCCTTTTTAAATGGAGTATCAAGACACGTAGCAAAATTTGGTCGCCAATAAAAATGAGTTCAAAAGTGCAGTAAATCAATGTAGCTGGTTGGTAGCTTGTTTCAGGAATAGGTTGAAGGGAGCCAGCGGCAGGTCAAAAAGATAGACTATGAGTTCTTTTTTCAGTTTGCCTGGTGAAAAGTTGTACGATTTTAAATTTAACTTATTTTTTCCTTTACAATTAAGCAAAAATTTCTTATTATTCAGTTGACCCAACGGAGGCTTGAAATGTATTTACGGGAAATACATGATTTGTATTTTAGATGGATCGTTTTTTTAGCGATGGTTTTTTTATTACCAATCGCGGTTTCCGCTCAACGACAATCCACCAAACTGTTGGGCATTACAGTCGAAGGAAATAAAACTGCTGATGCGACTATCATCCAAATGAATTCAGGATTAACTGCCGGCAAAGATATCAACAGCGATGACATTCAAAAAGCGATTAAGAATTTATGGAGCCTGAAATTATTTTCTGATGTTGAGATTATCATCGATAAAGAAGTGGCTGGTGGTGTGTACTTGATCATCAAAGTCAAGGAATATCCCCGTTTGGAAAAAATTGAATTGGTTGGCAATAAAAAAATTAAAAAGGATGATATCGACAAAGAGTTGGATTTTTATCGGGGGCAGGTTTTATCAACTTACCAAATTAATAAAGCCAAGCGGAAAATTAAAAAGCTTTATGCCAATAAGGGCTATTTGTTGGTAGAAATAACAGCAGAGACGTACGATTCTGAAAAGGAGGACAAGGTCATACTTCGCTACAAAATAAAAGAGGGAAATAAAGTACAGATCAAAAAGATCAATTTTTTGGGCAATGATCATTTTTCTGATAGTAAATTGCGCAAGCAATTCAAGGAAACGAAGGAAGACCGCTGGTGGCGCGGTGCTGACTTTAATGATAAAAAGTATCGAGAAGACCTAGATAAGGTGATCGAATTTTATCGCAAGGAAGGCTTCCGCGACGCTGAAATTGTCCGCGACTCGGTATATTATGATGCGGCTAAGAAGGACATTTTCATTGACGTTACAGTCAATGAAGGAAACCAATATTATATCGGCGACATTACCTGGGAAGGCAACGAGCTATTCCCGGTAGAACAATTGCGGTCGTTGCTTGGCTTCGAAAAAGGCGATGTTTACAATTCCGAAAAATTGCAGAAAGCGCTTGCCGAGCGGCTGGGTTCGCTTTATTATGATTCTGGATATATTTACTCTCGAATTGACCCGCGAGAAAAACCGGTGGCCAAGGATACCGTGAACATCCATTTTTTGATTTCTGAAGGCAAGCCGGTGAAGGTCAATTTAATTCATATTGCCGGAAATACCAAGACCAAAGAAAAGGTAGTACGTCGCGAACTTCGTATTGCGCCGGATATGATTTTCAGCAAAGCGCTTTTAGAACGAAGCCAGCGCGATGTGTGGATTTTAAACTATTTTTCCGATGTTAAAATCGATTATTGGCCGGTGGGCGAAGATAAAATTGATTTGAAATTCACTGTTGAAGAAAAATCGACCGATATGGCAAATATGTCAGCCGGCTGGAGTGAGCGGGATAAGATTATCGGTAGCATTGGCGTGGCGATGAACAATTTATTCGGCAACGGTCAGCAGCTTAGTTTTGACTGGAATTTTGGCCGGTATTACCGATCGTTTCAGATTGGCTTTACCGAACCTTGGCTAATGGATACGCCGACACTGGCCGGCTTCAGCTTTTATGATACTAACCGAGACAGCTACTATATTGGTTACCGGCAAAAGAGCACTGGCGGTCAATTTCGAATTGGGCGCCGATTCCGCTGGCCTGACAATTATTTTCGCGGCGATTGGATTTATCGGATTGACCGGACGGAGTTGTCCGACTTCGCTCAAAGCATAATCGAAGCCAATCCGAGAAATATTGTGGGGGAAGATTGGCCATTGGTTTCCAGCAGCATTACCCAAATTGTCACTCGAAACAGCTTGAATCGCCCGGAATTCCCCACTGAAGGATCGGAAGTATCATTCTCCAGCGAGTTTTCCGGCGGCATTATGGGGGGGAATGTCGGCTACCAAAAGTATATGTTATCAGCAAGTTGGTTTACGCCGGCCATTTGGAAGTTCGTGTTGTACAACCACACCACTGTTGGTTATCTTGACGGATGGACAAAAAATTCACGAATACCTTACCTGGAATATTTCTTCCTTGGCGGCGAAGGAATGTCCCGCTCGACACCCTTGCGCGGCTATGATGATCCTTTGGCTGGTTATGCCACTTCGCCTGGCGGAAAGGTGATGCTAAAATATACCACAGAAATTCGTTTTCCCATTATTCCCAATCCGACCATGTTTGGATTGATTTTCGCTGAAGCAGGGAATACCTGGGAAAACGTTTCAGATACGGATCCGTTCGATTTAAAACGTTCGGTAGGAATTGGCGCGCGAATTTTTATGCCAATGATTGGCATCATCGGATTTGATTATGCCTATGGTTTTGACAATATCGATTATAACACCGGCAAGATCTTTGGTCAATGGAAGCCGCATTTCGTTTTTGGTAAAAGTTTTTGAGCCAGCAACTTTTGCTAATTTTAGTGATGAAGGTCAGAAACGGCTCGATAAAAAAGGACAAGAATTAAATTAGTTTTCAATTGATAGTATAACGAATGGTGGATTCAAGTAATAACTGCAACAATTTAACTTAATAATTATCAAGCAAATTCATTTTCTCCAAAATCCCTCCAGCCTTGTGTGAGAGGGCTTTTGGGGAAAATGAATTGTTAAAATCCTGAATTTTCAAGCTTCTTGTGTGTTGCACTTAATGCTTGAACCTACGAATTAAAAAGTTGGAAAAGATCAATTATTTTGGAGGAGAAAATGAGTCTTAA
>CAZNDR010000037.1:0-15336 GCA_964571835.1 uncultured Cytophagia bacterium
GCGAATTTTCGGGTAACTGGGGAACCGGAGATGGTAAGCGTACCGGCGACGCCCATTGGAGCAAACCGGGCTTTGTTGAACGAGTTAATCAGTTTTAGCAGCGGCGGTTCAGTGAGTAATTTTGGCGATGCAGTGGAATATCAATTTGATTTTGGCGATGGAGCGCAGTCCGGGTGGGGCGATTCGAGTGCGACGCACAGTTACAGTTCGGTGGGCACATACCACGTGCGGGCGCGGGCGCGCTGTCAATTAGATACTTTGATAATTAGCAATTGGTCTGCTGGTCATATGATTCTAATTAGCCAACCTACGGCCTATAGTTTAAATATTGCTGTCTATCCAGTTGGAGTTGCTTCTGTCACTGAGGAGCCATATCAAGAGTTGTATAATAATGGAACAACCGTTCGCCTGAAGGCTATTCCATTCAAGAGTTCAACAGAAGATATTCACATTGAAGCCGAACAGGTCAATTTAAAAAGTCCCCTAGCGGTTGGAAGCAGTACTGCTGCCTCTGGAGGCGCTTATATTTATGGAGCCGGCGGTACGCCACAGCAGGGAAGCGCAGAATATATTTTTAGTATAAAAGAGGCAGGTAATTATGTAATCTGGGGCAGATGTTATGCCTTGTCTGGAACAGAAGACAGTTATTTCGTGCGTGTCGATGGTGATATCCAGTTGATGACTTGGCATCTTAATACCACTTACAACAAGTGGCTCTGGCAGAAAGTTACCGATTCGGGCGCGCCAAAAATATTTTATTTTTCAGCCGGCGTTCACACCATACAAATTGTCAAGCGCGATTTGAATGCGCGATTGGACAAATTGATCATAACGAAGAATTTGAATTTCGTCCCTGTTGGGCTGGCAAATGGCACAGAAACCTACCAGTTCAATTATTGGAGCGGTGATCTATCTGGCTCGACCAATCCAGATGAACTAATGATGAATGGGAACAAAAAGGTAACTGCTTATTTCCGGACAGAGACCGATGAGGTAGTTACCGTACCCACAGTTCCTTCTGGGCCAGATTTGGGTTATGTAGGCCAGACATTAATTTTTAGCACAGGCGGATCAACAAGCAGTTTGGGTTATAATGTAGAATATCAATTTGACTGGGGTGACAGTTCGTTATCCAGCTGGAGTGCTAATATTCGAGATTACGTCTATAACTCTAGCAAGCAAATAAATGTCAGAGCGCGCGCCAGGAGTAAGGGGGATACTTTAGTTACCTCTGAATGGAGCGCTGCTCATCCAATTGTGATAGAAGCGGTACCCCCAGCTATGTACACTCTAGAGGTGACAGTTGATCCCGCACCAGCAGGTAGCGTATTCATGCTACCAGATAAGGCGAATTATTTCCCGGGCGATGTGGTGACGTTAACGGCAGAAGCAGGCCAAGAATTCACTTTTGAGTCATGGAGCGGCGATTTGGCAGGAAGTCAAAATCCGGCATCAATAACAATGTCGAGTAATAAAAATATCACAGCTAATTTTATCCAGGCGAGTTTGGAGCAAATCTCGTTGCCACTTATTCCTGTAGGCCCGGATACAGGATTCACTAACGAGCCATTAAATTTTACGGCTCATGGTGCACGGAGCAATTTTGGAAGCGAGGTGGAATATCAATTTGATTGGGGAGACGGAACTTTATCCGCTTGGGGGGATTCCTCTGGCTATCATCATTTTCCAAAAAGTGGTGTTTTTTCTGTTCGCCTTCGAGCGCGCAGCAAAGTGAATCAAGACGCCATTTCAAACTGGTCAGATACGCTACGAACCGCTATTGATGCCTGTTGCTTAGAGATTAACTTGACCGAAAAAAACGCTGGGATTGTTTGCAGAGAGCCGGATCAGACTAATTATGACTTTGGTGCTAAAGTTAAACTTCAAGTTTTTGCCAATGAAAATTTCCAATTTCTCCATTGGAACGATGATGTAACAGATACAGCTACCGTTGTAGTAATAGAGATGACTGGTAACAGAAAAATGAATGCCGTCTTCGAATCTCGATCATTGGTCGATGTTGAAGGGCAGACTTTACCCAAAGAATTTGTGCTAAAGCAGA
Source organism: uncultured Cytophagia bacterium (assembly GCA_964571835.1). GTDB lineage: Bacteria > Zhuqueibacterota > Zhuqueibacteria > Thermofontimicrobiales > Thermofontimicrobiaceae > CAZNDR01. The sequence continues at coordinate 2,063 of CAZNDR010000037.1, forward strand.
ATTATCCCAACCCCTTTAATCCAGAAACGACCATTGAATACAGCTTGGCCAAAAATTGTCACGTGCAAATTTCAATTTATAATGTTAACGGTCAATTAATCGATATTCTGGTCGATGAAGAAAAAGTAGCGGGCAATTATTCAGTTATTTGGGAAGCGCTTGATCAAAGCCGAAACAGAGTTCCATCAGGAATTTACATGTATCAGATTAAGTCAAAATATTTTCAAAAGGTAAAAAAGGCAATCCTGTTGAAATAATCTAAATGGAATGAAGGGAGAAGCATATTTTTTAAGTAATATATCTTAAGATTAGATCAACTCAATAGAAAAAGCAGCTTGAAGGCGTTATGAATAACCGCCTTCACTAGTAGTATCTCCCCTTAGCCTTCTTCAATAAAGGGAATTGCCGAAAATGCCTCTTGAAGGCTTGTGCTCGAAGTGCTGCAATATAGTGAGATATTATTCATTGAAAATGATTTGAGTGCGTCATGATTTCAATCCTTTATGACGTTAGCCGCTTTCCTATTATAACGCACTTTGAGAATTAGGTATATGGCAGTGCGACTCATTATTTTTTATGATGCTCAAAAACGAACGACGATCGGCTGCCAGCAAATGGCATACAATTTGCCTCAGCTTGGCGTTTCAACAACCTGATTTTAATCAGGTTAAAAAATTATTGATAGAAATAATTTTTGCATGGGGGGCAGGAGGCTAATTATGATAATCAAAAATAAACTTTTTAGCAGAACAGCCACCTTCGCTACTGCGATAATGCTTATTTTGAGGCTTTTTATTAATGGACAAGGCGCTGATGCTTCACCTGCGGTAAAGGAAAATTTCAGTCAAACGAAAAGGTTATCTACAGCCTCAGCAAATAATGGCTTTGTAATGAGCGTGACGCCGATGCCAGCGAATGCCGGCATGGTAAATGTTGTTCCAGCCAAACAATTTTTTGGCCAGGGTGAGATGGTTCAACTCACTGCGATTCCAACCGGTGTAAATGGACAGTTCAACGGAAATATCCATATTGAAGCGGAGACCGGAACTCTGCTTGGAAACTTTGCTATAGCAGCGGATTCGAACGCGGCGGCTAATTTTTATGTTTTTGGCACTACCGGGGGTCCAAAAGATGGCTCAGCAACCTACATTTTTACTGTTGCAGAGGCTGGAAGCTATTTTATATGGGGGCGATGTTTTTCGTTTTCACCAGATGAAGATAGCTACTTTTTCCAAATTGATGGTCAGGATACCCTGACCTGGCATTTAATACAAAATTATAATGTCTGGCAATGGCAGAAAGTTACCCATAACCGTGTCGAGCAGCAATTTGTTTTAGCCGCAGGGCAACATCAAATAATCATAATCAAACGTGATCTGAATGTCAGGCTTGATAAATTGATACTGACAAAAAATAAAAATTTTCAACCCCAGGGGAAACAAGAGCTACCAGCCGAAAATTTGGCTTATAAGTTCGATTTTTGGGGAGGTGATGTTAGTGGTTTTGACAATCCGGTATCCGTGCTGATGGATAGTGATAAAAATGTCACCGCCTATTTTTCCATTAAAGGAGATGAAATAGTTTCTGTTCCCAGCCGGCCAGAAGGTCCCGACAGCGGATTGGTGGGCGAAATCTTGTCTTTTAGCACGGGCGGCGCTAAAAGCACTTATGGCGATCCAGTTGCCTATCAGTTTGACTGGGGCGATGGACAACAGTCGACATGGGGCGATTCAACAGCAACTCACTATTATGAGCATATTGGCGTTTACCAGATAAAAGCCCGTTCGCGCTGCCAGATTCATTCAGAAATCGTTTCGCCCTGGTCTGCAAGCTGCCTGGTTGAAATCATGGGCGCAAAAAATATATTCCAATTGGTTACCGAAGCAAGCCCGGAAAACGTGGGAAAGATAATAGTGAGACCAGCAAAAAATTTATATGATCAAGATGAGCAGATTCAATTGTTCGCTGTTGCCAATGGCATAAATGGCTTAAAAGATGGAAATGTTCATATCGAAGCTGAGACCGGAATGGCGACAGGAAATTTTGTCATCGCGCACGATTCTTCTGCCTCAGCCGGTTTTTATCTGTTTGGCGCTGGTGGCCTAGCAAAAGATGGAGCAGTTGAATTGCCTTTTATCATTGATGAAGCTGGCGATTATGAGCTGTGGGGCCGCTGCTATGCAATATCACCAACCGAAGACAGCTTCTTTTTGCTGATGGATGATAACCAAGATACGCTGACCTGGCATCTGGTTAGCGATTACAATAAATGGATGTGGCAAAAAGTAAATGACAACCGCCAGGCAAAAGTTTTTTATCTTGAAACTGGGGAACACAAGCTTACGCTCATTAAAAGAGATCAAAACGCTAGGCTGGATAAGTTAATCATTAGCGGTGACTCCTCATTCGAACCTGTAGGAAAGGAAGAGATTTCTTTCGAAAATTTTTATCAATTTGATCATTGGCTTGGAGATTTGAGCGGTAGCGAAAATCCAAAACAACTGACTATGGATGGAAATAAAACGGTGACGGCTTATTTCCGCTTCAACGGTCAAGAAGTGGTGACAGCGCCACTTTCGCCAGCGGGTCCTGATTCTGGGTATGTCGGGCATGAATTGAATTTTAGCACAGGTGGGTCTGTCTGCAATTCTGGATTTGGCATTGAATACCAATTTAGCTGGGGAGATGGTGATATTTCAGAATGGAGTGGTCCAGAACAAAAACATGCCTATAGCATGACTGATATATTTTTTATTCAAGCAAGAGCGCGCAGTCTGAGCGAGGTGCAAACCCAATCTGGTTGGAGTGATCTGCATCAGGTGGTAATTATTGAGGAGCCGATTATCAGGTATTTATTGCAGCTAACTATTGAACCGCCAGGCAAAGGCTCTGTTTTAATTTTACCTGATAAGGCAGAATATGCGCCAGGTGATACGGTCAGCTTATTTCCGACTCCCATTGCCGGTTATTATTTTGATCACTGGAGCGGAGATTTAAGCGGAACGAATGAACCGGGCATTGTTATCTTAAATACAAATAAAAATATAACAGCTCATTTTAATGAGATAGTCGAAGTTGTATCCGCTCCGCAAGCGCCTCGCGGACCGGATAGTGGTTTGGTGGGAATAAGCATGACTTTCTCAAGTGGTGGTTCAATGTGCAATTTCGGCCATGCCATTGAATATCAATTTGACTGGGGCGACAGTACCTTGTCAGGTTGGGGCAGCAGCAGCCGACAGCATACTTACAGCTCTGTCGATACTTTCAAACTCAAGGCTCAAGCGCGCTGTTCTATTAATCAGGAAATTATATCCGAGTGGAGCCCTGAGCATGTTATCCATATTGTTCAGAGTTATTATTATACTTTGACGATCTACATATCGCCAGAAAATAGTGGCAGTGTGAATAAAACGCCATACAAAACCGCATATCAAAATGACGAAACAGTTATTTTGTCTGCTTTGCCAGCCCCAGGATACATTTTTGATGGTTGGAGCGGTAGTATTTCAGGCCCAGATAATCCAGCTTTTTTAAAAATGGATGGCAATAAAAACATAACCGCTCATTTCAAATTTTTATCAGCGGTGGAACGAGACGAAAATTTGAAGCCAGAAAAATTTGGACTGTGGCAGAATTTTCCCAATCCTTTTAACCCAGAGACGACCATAAGTTACCAATTGCCAGAAGATTGTTTTGTTTCTCTGACAATTTTTAATACAACCGGCCAGCTTATAATAGCGCTTGTTGATGAATTTAAACAAGCTGGTTACTATTCAGCAAAGTGGGAGGCTCGAGATGTCTTTGGCCATCGAGTTCCCTCAGGAATTTATCTATATCAGCTTTCAACTGAAAAATTTAATCAAGTCAACAAAATGATTTTATTGAAATAATTTTGGCATTGACCAGTGTGAAATTGGTATCGGATTGGAAAGGAAAGTAATAGTTTTTGTACCAAAATAGGATATTTGGGCGCAAGAAAGAAATTTTTTTGTGGAAGGCTCATCATTTTATAATAGCTTTTAACAGGTCAATGATTGTTTCGGCGCCATTATAATAACATAAGAGAAAGGCAAAATTCAATTAATCTTAACTTACGGATATGGAGACGAGGTCGGAAATGGTTTTTCAAAAAAGCATCTTCAAATTGGTAATTGTATTTGTAATAGCAATTTTTTATTATCAATCGAATGCCCAACACTATCGACTCATGCCTTTGGGGGATTCAATTACTATGGGCAAGGGCGATCCCAATACTTATCCCGGTTCTATTTATACCGGCTATCGCGATGATTTGTACATTTTGCTAACAAACAATGGCTGGGATATCGACTTTGTGGGCAGTCAGGATGACGGAGATCCGTTGCTTTTTGATGTTGATCATGAAGGACATAGCGGCTGGTTTGCTGATGAAATTGATGCACAAGTGAGCTTATTTTTGAGTCAAAATTTTCCTGATATTGTGTTGTTGCATATTGGCACTAATGATGTTAGTGGTGGACAACCAAACAGCACGACCATAATTGAAATCGAAAGTATCGTGGATAAAATTTATAATTATAAACCTGCCACGGCGATATTGCTCTGTAGATTAATTCCCCGAACCAACAATGAAGAGATGAATATTGAATTAAATAATCTTATTGATCAATTATATTTGCAAAAGAAAGCTGATGGCTACAATATTTATTTAGTGAACCATTATGATGCCTTTGTAAATAATGTCAATTGGGAAATCGATTACATGTTTGATAATGTTCACCCCAATAGCACAGGCTATAATAAAATGGCGCAGACATTTTATTCAGTCATGCAAACCATAACCATTCCGGAAGACAGCTATGTTTTAAGTGTATCTGTCAATCCTCCAGGCTCTGGCAATGTTGCTATTGATCCTTTTCAATCCAGCTATAGCTATGGTCAAAATGTCACGCTAACCGCCTCAGCCTATGGAAATTACCATTTTGATCATTGGAGCGGAGATATCGATTCTGACAACAGTAATCCACGGACCATAACGATGAGAAATGATCGGACCATTGTTGCGAATTTTATCGATGAATCTGGTGAATATGTGACCACACCCAGCATACTATCAGGGCCAACCTCAGGTTCGGTAGGCGTTAATCTAACTTATGTGACTGGGGGTTCGGTAAGCAGCACTGGGAAAGAGGTCGAATATCAATTTAATTGGGGTGATGGCAACTATTCAACCTGGGGAGGCACGACTCAGACCCATAGTTATGGCAATAAAGGTACATACCAGATTAGAACCATGGCTCGCTCAAAACCTAATCCGACTATTATGTCAGCCTGGTCGGCAGCCTATTCAGTTGTCATCACGCAAGTGACAATCACCTATTCTCTGTCCATTGATACCAATCCTATTGGCGCCGGAACTGTTACCACATCGCCGAATAAATCTGCTTATTCATCTGGCGAGTCGGTTCAAGTGCTGGCAGTGGGCAACGATGGCACGGGCGTGATTTTGGACAAAATCTACTTGGAAGCAGAAAATGGTATTTTGTATGGTCAAATGAATAAAGGAAACGACAGCAATGCCTCTGGCAATCAATATATTTTTTGTTCTAGTGCTCAGCCCAAATCTGGCTATGCAGAATATACCTTTGAAGTTCAACAAACCAGTACCTATACCATCTGGGGAAGATGTTATGCTTTGTCCGGCACCATGGACAGTTTTTTCATGGTTATGGACCAAAGTACCGACACGTTAACCTGGCATTTGAATGCTCCATATAACAGCTGGCTTTGGCAAAAGGTAACGGATTTATATGTGGTTAAGGATTTTTTATTAACTGCAGGGACGCATCAACTTTCGCTTATTTCACGGGATCAACAAGCACGGCTTGATAAGCTTATTTTATCAAAAGATACCAGTTTTCAACCTTCGGGCATTGAGCTTTCACCTAACCAACCGTATGCTTTTGATCATTGGAGTGGCGATCTGTCGGGCGTCAATAATCCAACAACCATTGTGATGAATAGTGATAAGAGTATAACAGCAAATTTTGTAGTGTTGAATGAGACGGTGACCACACCCAACAAGCCAACTGGTCCACCCTCAGGCCGCGTGGGAGGAACATTAACTTATAGCACGAATGGGACGAGCAGCAGCCTGAATCATCAAGTGCAATTTCAATTTGACTGGGGTGATGGAAGTCAATCCAGCTGGGGCTCATCAATTGCTTCACACCAGTATGCTACTGCTGGCACATTTCCAATTAGAGCCAGGGCGCGATGTGCAGTTCACACCTCTATTGTTTCCGCTTGGTCAAGCAGTTTATCAGTAACCATAATTATATTTACTGGATATTCATTGACAGTGGATGTCTCGCCGGCGGGCGCTGGAACTGTCAGCAAAAATCCAGCTAAAACAGCGTACGATGAAAAGGAGTGGGTTGAAGTAAAAGCCATTCCCTACCGAGAGGACAATAATATTCGCCTTGAAGCTGAAAGCGGAACTATTTTTGGCTCTATCGCCGTCGGCTCTACAGCAGAAGCCTCAGGAGGGAAATATATCTATGGGACAACGTTAACACCTCAAGATGGCAGCGTGGAGTATAGTTTCGATATAGAAGAAGCCGGTACATATACGATTTGGGGAAGATGTTATGCCTTATCTAACACTGAGGATAGTTTTTTTATCCAGGTAGATAATGGCGGAACTATATTGACCTGGCATTTGCAGAATAGTTATGGCAATTGGCTGTGGCAAAAGGTAAGCGATAATAATGTTATTAAACAATTTAACTTTACCACGGGTCAGCACAAGTTAACAGTAATTAAGCGTGATAAAAATGTCAGACTGGACAAATTTCTGATCACAAATGATACTGCTTATCAGCCAGAGGGCAAAGAGGAAACAATGGAAGTGCGGCTGGAGGCCGAAAAAGGAACACTGTTAAGCTCAATAACTGTGGGCTATGATACAGAGGCTTCAGGGGGGCAGTATATCTATAGCACAACCAGCACGCCTCAAGATGGCAGCGCTGAATACACTTTTCACATTGGCGAAGCCGGAATTTATTTAATCTGGGGGAGGTGCTATGCGCTTTCCGAAATTGAAGATAGCTTTTTCATCCAGATTGATGGTGCTGAGATATTGACCTGGCATTTAATAACCACCTACAATTCATGGATTTGGCAGAAGGCAACCCATAATAATGTTCCTCAAGAATTTTATCTGGCGATTGGACAACACAGCTTAAAAGTCATCAAAAGGGATAAAAACGCCCGTCTTGATAAAATCATTATCACCAAAGATGCGCTTTTCCAGCCGACAGGCAAAGAGGACGAATTTGCAACTCATTTCAGTTATCGATTTGACCATTGGAGCGGTGATGCCTCCGGCAATGGAAATCCCATTAATATTTTGATGACGAGCAACAAATCGATGACAGCTCATTTTATTGAAGCTGATCATTTCGTTGACGCGCCGACTTCCATCACCGGTCCAGCTACCGGCATAGTGGGAAATTTGCTCAATTTTATCGCCAGCGGTGCTTCAAGCAGTCTGGGAGATAATGTCAATTATCAATTTGATTGGGGAGATGGCACAATGTCGGCTTGGGCAAACGGAGCCGGCAGCCATGTTTATAATACGGTTGGTACTAAACAAATTAAATCGCGTGCCCGAAGTGTCAGCGATACCAGCACTGTCTCAAACTGGTCTGAGACCATCAGCGTTGCCATTTCTGGATTCAGTTTGTCTGTTTCTATTGATCCGGCAAATGCCGGCCAAGTTATCAAAAGCCCCGATAAAACAGAATATGATTATAACGAAGCAGTCTCTTTAAGTGTAAGTGCTTCGACAGGCTATTCTTTCGGATATTGGGGAAGCGACTTATCAGGAAATAGCAATCCAGCTACGATTATGATGAATGCCAACAAGTCGGTATCGGCCATTTTTATTGAATCAACAGAAACAGTAACAAAGCCAGCGACATTATCGGGCCCCACCAGCGGCATGATGGGCCTGACATTGACTTTTACAACTGGAGGGGCTATTAGTAGCGCCGGTAACGAACTTGAGTATCAATTTGACTGGGGAGACGGCTTAAAATCAGAATGGGGAAGTGGAACCGCGACACATGAATATTATGTGCTCGGCGAAATTTTGGTAAAAAGCCGAGCGAGAAGTAAGGTCAACACCTCTATTATCTCAGAGTGGACTGATCCCTATCTTTGCTCAATAAATGGTTATACTGTTGTTGTGGTGGTTAGTCCGCCAATGGCAGGCAGCGTCGTCAGAAATCCCGATAAATACAAGTACGCTTTTGGCGAAACAATTGGTTTGATAGCAGAAGCGAATCCAGGCTATGAATTTGATCAATGGAGTGGAGATGCCATTGGCATAAGCAATCCCATATCATTGCTAATTACAAGCAACAAAAACATTAGTGCAAATTTTAAAATAAGCCAGGAAATCGTTACAGCGCCGACTTATATAATAGGCGCTGATACGGCGATGGTGCTTCAAAGTTTGTCCTTTTCAACTGGCGGTGCTTTTAACAATTTGGGCAATCCGGTAGCCTACCAGTTTAGCTGGGGAGACAGTTCACAATCGGATTGGGGCGATAGTTTATTAACGCATACTTATGTTAATCCAGGCACAATGAATATTAAAACAAGGGCCCGTTCAATCGTCAATACCAGCGTTGTATCTGCCTGGTCAACGTCTCACCCGGTTGTGATTTTAAGCAATACTTATAAAATAATCATTACCATCCAACCAGCAGGCAAAGGCAGTGTCAATCTTACACCCCGCAAAGACGAATATAAGGCTGGGGACATTGTAATTTTATCACCGCTTGCAGCTGCTGGCTATGTCTTTGACCAGTGGGGAGGTGATCTGGTCGGCATTAGCAATCCAGCCTATCTGACTATTAATGGCAATAAAAATATTATTGCTAATTTTAAGCAAATAAACAGCGTGGAAAACAAAGATCAATTCATCCCCGATCATTTTGTGCTGCGACAAAATTATCCCAATCCTTTTAATTCAAGTACGATGATCGAATTTGAAATTCCTGAGCCCGGCAGAGTAATTTTAAATTTGTACAACGAATTGGGCCAGGTCATCAAAACCTTGATCAATGACACAAAAGAACCGGGCACGTATCAGGCACTCTGGGATGGTACCAATGACTATGGCGAGAAAGAGCCGTCGGGGATTAAATTTTATAAAATTTTTTACAAAAATATTGTGCAGGTTAGAAAACTGATTTTATTAAATTGAAAAAAGCTGATAGCTTATTGAGCTTCATTCTGAAAGGTGCTTTTTCTATTATTAATTCCTGTCACATTTGCTGTGGTTTGCTCAAGCAAAGGTGCGGGGGCTCAACAAATTCTTGAAAGCGGTATTTTGAATTAATGCTTCTATTTTCTGATCGTTCATGATACCGTTGGCTGCAAATTAAAAATTGCCCGTCAAAAGGGGACGAAAAAAATCAGGCAAAAGCCCATCAAAATAACTCGTCTTATCTTTATTTTAGCCGTAGCTGATTTTTTTTATGTTCAGTCTAGCATAGCTCAATACCGAATCATGCCGTTGGGCGATTCTATCACAATGGGGCGTCATGGTGAGCCAGCAGGCTATCGTGATGACTTATCAATGCTCTTGCTCAATGATGGCGCCGATTTTATCATGGTGGGATCGCTCAACGATGGTTCAGGCTTTTATCCGTTTCATGAGGGGCATAGTGGTTGGTTAGCTGGTGAAATTGATGACTATGTCGATCATTGGCTGGCTTTAAATCCCGCCGATATAGTTCTGTTGCATATCGGAACAAATGACATAAGCGATAACGTTCCTTTGACAATGACGATACAGGACATTGACAATATCCTTGATAAGATTTTTAGTAAAAATTCACAAACCAAGATCTTGCTCTGCAGCTTAATTCCTCGATGGGAATATTGGATAGATCGACCGTTAAGAACCGATCAACTAAATGCCAAAATTTATGCGCTCTATACTGAAAAATTAACGCTGGGATATAATATTTATTTTGTCGATCAAGCTGAAGCTTTTTATGCTAACGAGAAATGGCAGCAGGAATATATGGATGATTATGTGCATCCTAATGATACAGGCTATCATATCATGGCTGAGACCTTTCATAATGTTCTACTCCCGCTATTAGCTCCGGCTCTTCGTTTATATTCAATAACTGGTCATGTTTTATATTATGCGAATAATAATCCCATCAGTGAGGCAGAAATGACAATAAGTGGCAGCAGTAATTTCTGGCAAATGACTGATGCTACCGGCTATTATGCGTTTGACAATTTAACCGAAAATTTGAGTTATTTCATTCGACCTGCTAAAACAGCAATTGACAGGTCAGAAAATTCCATAATTACCATGTACGACGCCGCACTTACCTTGCGTCATGCCGTGGGCATAGCTGCTTTGGTTGGCAATTCTTCCCTCGCGGCTGATGTTGATAGAAATGGCCAAATTTATGCTTACGATGCTGCTTTGATTGCACGCTATGTCGTCGAATTACCCCGGCTCAGCGGTGATCAGGTCGGTCAGTGGATATTCACTCCTGAAAGTCGAACCTATCAGCATTTAGGCAATCATGAAAATGGACAAGATTTCGTCGGCATTTTGTTGGGCGATGTCCATGGAGGCTGGAATAAAGTCTCAGCACAACAAACTTTTAAAATACTTCAATATTGGCCAGCAACAATTGAGACAGCACCTGAGGAAATAATCTCTTTGCCTATTTCTCTGATTGAAGATTCGTTGCTATCGCTGTATCTTGAATTAGAATTACCTTCCTCTCTGCTTGAATTTCAACAAATAAAAACAGAGTCTCTGCTTGAAAGTTTTCAACTCCTTTATTCTCTAAAGGAAAATATTCTGAAATTGGGTTTATATGCGCCAACGGCAGAAACGATAGAAGGGACCATTCTCACTATTAATTTTAAAATAAAGCCAAAGGTCTTTGGTAGGGATTTTCTTTGCCTTAGAAAGATGCAAGTAAATAATTATTTCCTTGCTAATGAAGTTACGACAATATATGTTGCGCCAGCTAAAACCAATGTTGGACTTTTTCAAGTCGCTCAAAATTATCCAAATCCATTTAATCCAGCAACGACCATTTCATATCACATATCTGAATCAAGCCGCGTTACAATAAGGGTTTTTAATATGAACGGAGCACTCATAAAAACCTTATTGGAAGAAGAACAAAAACTGGGCACTTATGAAGTTGTATGGGATGGCAGAAATGAAGAAGGGCGACAAGTCGGGAGTGGCATTTATCTTTACAAAGTGACGTGCGGAGACAAAAGCATTGGTAACAAAATGACCAAAATTGAATAAGGCAATTTTAAAGCCGACAAAAAGATGAGTAAATATTGGCAAAAAAATTATGGATAAGCTATTAATAAAATAGAGGTCAGAATGAGAAAAAAAACTTATGTCTTATTTATGCTAATGGTGGGATTGTCGGGGCTGTTTTTTACCAATGCGACAGGGCAGATTTCTATTACGCTACCTGACACATTATTGCAGTCAGGATCAACAGCTTTGCTGCCTCTTTACGTAGATGAAATCCCAGCCTCAGAGCCAGAGGTCTATTCCTTCCAATTTACAGTGACCTATAACGAAAATATCGTCGATATTATTGGTGTAGAAAATGAAGGAACATTGAGTGACAACTGCCTGACAATATTCAATAAAACGACCGCCAGCACAATCGATATTGGCGCTTGGGGGATATCAGGCATCTCGGGCAAAGGAACTTTGTTATTGCTGGAGGCAAAAATTTCAGGAGGACATCAAGATTCCTCACTGTTGGCAATGAGCAATTTTATTTTTAATGCTGGTCGACCACAGGCAATTACACACGACGGAAAAATTACGGTTTTCACACCATTAATCAGTGTATCATTTACTAGTAATATTTCACAGACAATACAAATCGCTGTGGATGGTCAAGCCAAAGCACTCCCGTTTGATACGACTTGGAACTCAGGCACTGCCCACGCTATTTCAGCAGTAACTCCACAATACCTTATTGAAGAGACCAGGGCTTTGTTTGTCAATTGGAGCGATGGAGGCGACACCCTTCATCTTGTCTCGCCAGTATCAGATACCGTCTTTCGATGCAAGGTTGAGCTGCAACATTTGTTGACGGTCGACTCCGATTTTGGCACAACACAAGGAGGCGGCTGGCACGCCCAGGGTGATACCGTCACGATTGCAGTTGATTCATTGATTACTGCCGGGGACACGACCCGTTTTATTTTCAGTGGCTGGTTGGGAAGCGGCACAGGATCGTACAGCGGAGAAAATAATCCAGTTGTGGTTATTGTGAACTCTCCAATTGAACAAGTGGCCCAATGGATTACCCAGCACTACGTTTCTATTTACTCACTGTTTGGAAATCCGGTCGGCGAAAATTGGTACAATGAGGGCGATTCGGTTGTGATCAGTATTGACTCGCTTTTTTATGAGAATGAAACGAAACGGTTTTGCTTTCAAGCCTGGCAAGGAAAGGGTCAAGATAGCTATTCAGGTCCCTTGCCTGCTGCTCACATCATCGTCAATAGTCCTATTGTTGAGGCTGCCGTGTGGCTCGAGCAATTTTATTTATCAGTTTTTTCGACACCGATTGAGCTGGCTAATTTTTCAGAAACTGGCTGGTATGAAAAAGCTGCTGAGGTAATAATTTCCGCGCCTGATACCATTCAGGCGACGGATTTAATATATCGTTTTTCCCATTGGCTAAAAGATGGAGAAAGCAGTTTTGAGAACCCAATAACGACACCGATGGATACCTCTCACCAGTTGAATGCCGTTTACCGAATAGAAAGTGTCCGAGTGGAAATTAACACTAATCGTGGCAATGAAATCTCAATAAGTGTAGATGGTGTCACTCATCCTGCACCCTATCTTGCCTTTTGGGATTACCATAGCGAGCATATGGTGTGGGTGGATACACTGATTTTTTTAGCGAATAACTTGAGCTGTTATAAATTTGAAAGCTGGAACGATGGCAGTGATGCCTCTCGACGCCTGGCCGCTGATAGCGCTATCGATATCACTGCATTATTTTTCACGCAACATTTTTTGGAGGTGCGAACGCAGCCAGCAGGGTTATTGAATTTTGATGAAAGCGGATGGTATGCCGAAGGCGATTCTGTTCAAATAACTGAGGCGCCCCAGAAGGTGTTCACCGAGAGTGATACCTTTTTATTCAATTCGTGGCTGTTGGATGGACAGCCAGTGCCAGGTAATC
>CAZNDR010000038.1:0-15226 GCA_964571835.1 uncultured Cytophagia bacterium
GATCAAATTATTCTTGGCGAGATGCTGTGCCGGGCAGCAGCGCTGCCGGCGGATCAGCAAATCCCTGCTATTCAAGACTTGGTGGACAAGAAAAATCCCTGCAAGGCTATCGACCAATTTATCAAAAAAGCTTATGCTAAATCGAAATTGGCCGATGAGAACTATGTGCTGAAAGCGCTGCAAAAATCACCGCAAGAGGTGAAGGAGATTAAGGATCCTTTTATTCAATTAGCGATCAAACTGTACCCCAGCTATGAAAAACAGGAAGAACGGGAAAAGGCGCGTCAAGGCAAATTAGATAAATTGTACGCTAAACTGATCGAGGTGAAAAAAGATTTTTTAGCTACCGATTTTATCCCCGATGCCAATGGTACGCTGCGTTTGACATGTGGCAAAATAAAAGGTTATTCCCCGCGGGACGCTGTTTATTGCCCACCGATTAGTTCGACAACTGGCGTTTTGGAAAAATCTACTGGGATTGAGCCGTTCGATACGCCGCAAAAATTGCTCGACTTGATTAAAAGCAGAGTTTTTGCGCCATTTTACCTGAAGGAAATTGAAGGCGTGCCAGTGGCAATTTTATATGACCTGGACACCACAGGCGGAAACTCTGGCAGTGCGGTCTTTAATGCCAATGGTGAATTAGTGGGCATCAATTTTGACCGCACCTTTGAGGCTACGATTAATGATTACACCTGGAGTGAGAAGTTCAGCCGCTCTATCGCTGTTGATATTCGTTATGTGCTCTGGGTAACGCAGCAGTTTGCTGATGCAGATTATCTGCTCAGGGAGATGGGAGTATTAACCAAATAGAATGTCTTATGCTTTTTGTTAAAAATCAAAAAGCATGCGCTGATTATTCGTGAATAAAATGAGTCAATGACCGGGCAACTTTTTTTCTTCACCTCATGTCTTAATTTCAAAGCCTGAGCCGTAAGTTGTGCCGGTTCGATGGTGGAGCAAGTAAATTTAGGGAAGCAGACTAATGAAAAAAAGCACAAGTTGTTTGATTTTAGTTTTAATTTTTATTTCTTCGACGCAGGCTCAATTTGCCGCTATTACTGAGAATGCAAACGTCGCTGCAAAAATTCAGCTTTTTGAAACCTGGGTCAAAGCGCAAATGGATTATTATAATTTGCCTGGCTTGACTATGGGTATTATTTATGATCAGGAGCTAATCTGGAAAAAGGGTTTTGGTTACGCGGATGTGGAGAAAAAAATTCCTATGACGCCGCAGACGTTATTTCGTGTTGCCTCGGTAACCAAACTTTTTACCAGCACAGCAATTATGCAACTGCGCGATGCCGGCAAGCTGCAACTGGATGATCCTGTTAAAAAATATTTGTCCTGGTTCAATATCAAAAATTGTTTTCCCGAAGCGCCGGAAATTACCATCCGTCACTTTTTGACTCACACTTCTGGGCTACCGCGCGAAGCCGCTTTCCCATATTGGACGGATCACAAGTTCCCTACTTTGCAGCAAATTAAAGAGAAGCTGCCCCATCAGGAAACAACCTATCCAGCAGAGACAAAATGGAAATATTCCAACCTGGCCATGGCTTTGCTGGGGCAAATTGTTGTCGCTGCCTCCGGCGAAGAGTACGAAGCTTATCTTCAGAAACACATTCTTGATCCATTGGCGATGAAAAGCACGCGCGTGAAATTATCAGCAGAGGAGAGAGAAAAATTGGTCACTGGTTATAGCATGCGCTTGCCCAATGGGAAGCGTGAGCAAATGCCCTACACTGAAGCAGCAGGCTTAACGCCAGCGGCAAATATTTCATCGACGATTGAAGACCTGGCAAAATTTATTTCACTCCAATTTCGCGACGAAAAAATAGGCGGGAAGCAGATACTCAGACCAAGCACCTTGAAAGAAATGCAGCGCGTGCACTGGCTGCAGCCCAGTTGGAGCAGCGGCTGGGGCTTAGGCTTTAGTATCAGCAAATATGGCAGCCGAACTTTAGTTGGACACGGCGGCTGGGTGGCCGGCAACCGAACGCAAATTTATTTTTGCCCAAACGAAAAAATCGGTGTCGTCGTTTTCTCCAATGCGGAAGATGGTAGCCCTGCTATGTTTGCTAAAAAGATTTTTGATGTCATTGTGCCGGCAATAATCAGCGCTGCTGCGCCAGAGCAAAAAATCAAACAAGCGAATCCCTATTGGAAAAATTATCTGGGCTTCTATCAGGATCCTACCTTTTGGCAGTATCAAGTAATGATTTTGAATGACGAACTTATGCTCTACGGCTTTGATTATCCGCCAGAAGAAAATCCGGAAAGCGCACTCATCAAATTGGCACCGGAAGGGGAGCACACCTTCCGCATGACCGGCGAAAATGGCGACGGTGAATTGTTGATTTTTGAAATGGGAACAGACCAGAGGGTGAAGAGGATCAAAAAAGGAGAAAACTATCTTTATCCGGTTGAACAGACTGAAAAATAAAGCTTCACTTAATTTTAACATGGAACTTAAAAAATGAATGAAAACTGACACCGACACTTTCTTTATCGAAAAAGCAAGCAGACAATTCACTGACTGGATAGCGCAATGCCAAGTGGACATGGCAGGGGAAACGGAAAATTTGCGCCTGAATCACCAAAATGTGGTCTCAGGAGTTAAATATATTTTTGAACACCCTGAGCGGGGCTTTTATGTGATTGCCAAAAATTCGGAGCAGCAGCCGGTAGCGGTATTGTTAGTTTTGAAAGAATGGAGCGACTGGCGCAACGGCGATGTGTGGTGGCTTCACAGTGTGTACGTGACATCCCGGTTCCGCGGCAAGCATGTTTTTTCCCTGATGTTTGACTTTGTCGTGCAAATGGCAAAAGCCAATCGAGTGCGTGGCATTAGGTTGTATGTTGACAAAACCAACGTCAAAGCGCAGGCGGTTTATGAAAAATTGGGCATGACTCATGAGCATTATGAATTGTACGAGAAAATGTTTTAGCTTTTTCTTGCATAATATGTGGTGAGCGCCGGGCAATTTTTGCCAGAGTTCACCATTGATCTTTTAGAAAAGGGAATAAAAAATGATGAAGGCTTTAAAAAAAATCGGATTCTTTCTGGTAACCTCAGCGCTGACGTTGTTTATTTTTTGGCTGCTGTTTTTGGACAAAAAATCAAAAAACGATGTCCTGGAATATTCGCTGAATTTGTTAGGGGATAAACTAATGAGAATGGTCCCCGATGCTAATGATAGAGCTGCTGTAAAAAATATTTATGATAAATTTGTTAGTCAAGCAAAGGCAGAAGAGATTGCTCCCGAACAGGTGGAGCAGGTGGCAGCTAATATTTTTAATTTATGTAATTTGGATACGATGTTAACGTCTGAACAAGCTGAAGCGGTAATGAGATATTCCTTGGCGATGCCTTTGAAGCTGGATCGCCCGGACGAAAAAGCTGACGAATTGCTCGCTACTCATCCTAAAAGAGTTATTGATTTGGGCAAAAACGCACCTGCTGTTAAGCGAATAACGAAAGAAAAATGGGTAGAATTGGGTCAAAGGATAAAAGAGTTGAATAAATTTAACGAAGAAATGAAAAAGGCTATTCAGCAATATCACTGGAAAAAACACGAAAAAGAATTGTCCACGCACTATCGAATCGAACCTGGGCTAAAAGTGGTTATTGATCCGGAGCTGAGGCTCAAATTAGAGCAGAGCACAAATCGCCATCTGACTCAGGAAATGAATGAAATGGAAGAGAAGCAGATGCTGGAGTGGAGGCAAAATTTTCAACAAGAGATGGCACGCCTGAAAAGTGAATTAGCCAAAATTCATGAAAAACAGGATTTGGATCACCTGAAAAATTTAACCCGACTTAAAGAACTTAAAGTGCTCGAATCGCTGGCAGCACTTAAAGCGCTGCAAGGTTTGGAATTTATCCCCTCGATGGTAATAAAAATCGATTCTATTCAAGCCGAGGCGAATAAAAGTCTGCAAGAGGCGAACATCGATTCGATGATAAAAAAATAGATCAATTTGAGTGGGCAGATGAGAATGAATTAAAAAAATCAGAAAAAATTAAAATAGGTGAAAGGAAAGTTGAACTTGGCCAAACTTCTCCAGATCCAGCAACCAGTATCCTTTCAAGTTATGAATCCATCTCCTGGATAAATTCACTCACCCGCTGCAGAGCCTGATCGAGCTGTTTAGCCGGGCAGCCAAAACCGATGCGTAAATATCTTTTCATTTTAAATTGCTCGCCAGGCACGATCAGCACACTTTTTTTTACCCGTAATTTTTCCACCAATAGGCTTGATTCCAGGGGCAGATAATGCTTAACCATCGTGATAGCACCAGCCGCAGGGGGAATGTGTTCAAAAAGACCGTCATGTTTTTTCATCCATTCGAGCAACAGTTGATAATTGGTTTGAATGATCGATCTTGTGCGCTGTTTTATTTTTTTCTTCATGGCAGGTTGCAGCGCCACCCAAGCTAATCGATCACTTATCGGATTCAGACAAATAGTTGTGTAATCGTGATAGCCCCACAGCTCCTCGATTAATTTTTCCGGCGCCAACACCCAGCCTAGGCGAAGCCCAGACAATCCGTAAGCTTTGGAAAGCCCGCAGGTGACGATTGCTTTATCATATTTTCCCCAGAACGAGGCTGTCAGTTCGCCAAGCCGTTCAGCGCTGCGATAAACTTCATCAGCAAGAATCCAGGCATTTTTTTTCTGGGCCAATTGACAAAGGCGGCTTATCTCCTGTTCATTTAATTGTGCGCCGGTGGGATTGTTGGGATTGCAGATCGCTATTAATTTAGTTTTTGTTGCTAACGATTTTTCCAATTCATCCCAATCGATCTGCCAGCGATTTTTAAAGGGCACCAGGTGGAACGGTTTTACCTCAGCGCCAAAAGCACGGGCAATTCCCCAAATTTGCATGTAATTGGGCAGCATTAGAGCGATCGAATCGCCACGTTCGACCAACCGCCAGATGGTGAGAAAATTGGCTTCTGCGCTGCCGGTTGTTACCAGCACATTTTTCGCCTGACAATTATCGTAAAGCGAACAAATCGCAGAGCGCAGCGCTTCAGAGCCATTGGTCTGATTATAACCTAATGGCACTTCCAACAATTCATTTAGCTGGGCAGATGACAAAAATTCTTTTAACGAAAAAGGATAAACTCCACTTTCGGATAAATTGTAGTCAACAATATTTTCCCAAATAGATTGATAACGCTCCATTTCAAAAAGTTCAACGTGCATGAATCTTCCTTTGGCAATAAAATATGGCAGGATGATTTGAGCTAAATTTATCTAATTGTATCTCGAATGGTGAATTTTACTGATAAAGCAGCTATGACTTCGCCATTCAACTGCACTTGAGGTGATCTTTCAGCACTATCATGCTGAGCGTGGCCAATTGCCCGCTATTTGAAATAAACTCAAGTTGTTTTGACAATAATGGATGGCTCATTTAACCTTTAACTTTTTCTGCAACATCAACAACCACAACCATCCGGTCAAAGATCCAAAAAGATAATAACTAAAGTCCGACCAGACAAAAGATGTGCCGATGATGGTTCGGCCAATAAAAATGCTCCGGACCAATTCCAGAAACGGCGGATGCCACAGTTGCAAAAATTCCAACGAGCAGGTGATCAAAAAAACAGTCAGAGCAATTTTCCACGGTGCTTTGTCGTCAAAAAATAAAAAGGCGATCAGGCACCAGAATATTTCGTAAAACGCACCGCCAAGCGAATCATTTACCCACTGGTGGGCAAAGCCGGAATAAAATTTACTATAAAAACCCAGAGGTACAATGAGAACCAGCGAGAGCAATGTGGGGCGATGGCGATGGAAATATCCTGTCATCAACTTTCCCACCAATTCAGAATTCGCAAAGCTCGCAAGGTGTTCCAACGGCTTGGCTCTCCGACTCTTTCCATTTCGAAAAATGTCCTGCCGCGATGTCGATTTTGTAATAGCCACCAGCCCTCTTTTTTGCGTTTCTTTTCAACAATTTTTATGGCATCGCTTAATCGTTCGTCTTTTTTGCTGTTGGTTTCTTGGAAATAATCCAGCGCACGCAAGATGTCGTAAAACCAGCGCGGCGGAAAAGAGAATTGAGTAAAAGCCTGTTTTACAATTTCGCCAGTGCGGCTGGAGCGGAATGGTCGATGCTTGAGCAAAAATTCTTTGCCTTGTTGTTGAGCGTCAAAGATTGCCGACTGGCTGCTGGTGTAATTCTTCTCAAATTCTCTCAATCCTTCCAGCACTGAAATAGTCGTGTGGAAAGAGCTGTGAGTCGCGCCTTTAAAAGATTGACAATTCCAGCCGCCATCTGGCATTTGTTGCCCCAGCAGATATTCTGCCAAACCGGTCACTCTTTGGTCCAAATAGTGGAAATAGGAAAGAATGGATAAAATCATGCCGGTGATGCAGGTTTCGCTGTGCCCCCAGGATCTGGAGAAAGCGATGCCGCCATCATGAAAAAAACCTTTCTCGAGCAGGAGGGCGCAGCTTATTTTCGCTTGTGAGTTTTCAACTGGCAAACCCAGCCTTTTCAATAGCAGCATGGTGTAAGTGGTCGAAGTCCATTTCGGCGAATAAAGCCCGCCGCCCCAACTGCCGCTAGAATCTTGTCTTGCAAGCAAAGCCGCGCCCCAGCCCTCGATGGCAACTTGTTTTCGTTCCGCTTCGATTTTGTCAGGTTTATCGTGAAGCAGATCTTGTAATGTCTGCCAGCGAACTGAGCGATCACCTTGCCAAAGCCAGGCTAAAATATCATTCATCGTTTTTGATCTTCATAATAATTCTACATAGTGCACCAATTCATAATTTAATGTAGAGATTGTTTGAAACACCATCAAGTTTGGAAACCGCTGAAGCGGTTATTTTGATCTGCGGTAAATTGCTGTCACCGCCTTTAAGCGAGGTGCTCGTACCAATAGTAAGCTGCGCTTGAAACAACACCCCGCTTCAGCAGGGTGAAAAATCGGTCAAACGACGGGTTAATAACTGCTGCAGCAGTTTTGATGATGCTTGATCTCTCTCCCTTTTGACAATTGAATCCTACAATAATTTATGATATAATGTACAAAACAATAATAATCAAACATAATTATTACTGCTGTCAATGCAACGAAAATCTTGTTCATTTGAGCAAGATCATTTTTTTGGTATCAAAAAATTTATCTTTCACTGCTAATTGATAAAAGTAAATGCCGCTGCCAACGACGTCGCCAGCATTATCTTTTCCGTCCCACGTGACGAAATGATTGCCTGCGTTTTGGTTTTGAAAGAGCACCCTTCTTACGATTTTGCCATTGACATTAAAGATGGTTAAATTGACCAAACCTGGTTCAGGCAGACGATAAATAAAATTTGTTTCCTGGTTAAATGGATTGGGATAATTTTGTTCTAATGCCCAGTCCACCGGATATGTGGCAATGATCGTTTCTGCAGCGACGTTGGTGGGATTCGCCACGTACACTTCAATATCATCGATCAGCACACCCACAAAAGAAGTTGACTCGTTGGAGATAAAATGAAAACGGAACCAGAGTTTATCAGCGCCGGCATCGATGAATTGCCTCAATCCAATTTCATGTTGCGTCCATTTGGCAAAACTATTTCCCGACAGCGAATATAATTGTAACCAATTTGTTTGATCCGTACTTGCTTCTAAAAAACAGATATCTTTGTTTTGTTCAGTAAGATATCTTGTCCAGAACTTGAGTGTCAACTTATCGATCTGACTAATATCTAATCCGGGCACAAAAGTCATGGAAGCGTCCATATTATGGGCATAGGGAAGTTGCCCACCATTCACATGAGCGCAGGCAGTGCCATTATTGCCCATATTGGTGATGCCCCAACCGCCTTGAAAATCCCAGAATCCGGATTCGGTTTCGAAACCATCTACTAAATTACTGACTAAGGTAGTGGAAGTGGCGCTGTTATTAAAATCATTGTAATCATTGGCGATATCAAGCAGGGCAAGGGAAAAATCGAGTTCACCTGGCTCCAATAGCAGCAATGGAGCGAATTGCACTAACATAGTTTCATTAACGCGTAAAATGTCTACCTGCGTCGTATCGGCATAGACGGGCTTGCCGGCATTGGTGGCAGCTAAAAGCACTTTAAAATTAGTGAAGTCATTTTGTCCTTTATTTGCGACCGTGACGCCTAAATCGACTGGAAACAAAATGGGCAGGCTAGCGCTGGGGAGCTTGACGTCTTGAATAGCTATATCATAAGGCGGTTTTAACAGATTCATGGTCAAGGAAATTTCTGGATAATTCTGGCTTTCATCATTGGATATAACGATGATTTTCGCTCCATATAATCCAGCTTCTAAATTACGCGTTTTTACCAAGAGTTCAATATCCTGGGAGCTGTTTGAGGGGATCCTGCCACCACTATTTTTTAAAGTTAGCCATTCGGCGACCGATTCATTTCCCAAACCACTCTTTTTCATATCACCGGTGTCTTCACCATGATTTTCAAAAAAAATAGTGCCTCCATCAGCGACTTTTATTTCATCGATCAACAATCCTTTTAGCTCCGAGTTATCGATGGTACTATAGGCTAAGTCGGAAGCGAGCGCAAAACGAATAATAACTTTCTCGGCAGCATAGGGTGTCAGGTCAAATTCTGCTTGTTGCCAGCCAGAGCTTAGTCCTGCCCAGCCGGGAATATCATAGCCAAAATTCCAGCCCTGTTCAGGATGGCCGAAGCTCCACAGGCAAAGACAGGTGTAGGGAGGAAAGGTTGGTGAAATAACAGAAAAAGTGCTTCCGCCATCAGTGGAAATCCATACATTGCAGCCGTCCCAGCCATCCCAGGGAGACTCAGTGCCTGCCGGATCTTCTACCGACCAATTCGCCCTAAAAGTTAATTTAGGAGAGGTGGCAGTTAAAATATCCAGCACTGGCGTTTCCAAATATTGTAGCCAGTGATCGCCATAGCCGTCTATTTTTTCATCGCCGCACCACCAGGAAGCGCCGTCAAAAGAGTGAGAGGAAGTGGAATGAAAACGAAAGTTGATGTCGATGGCATAGTCATTACAAAAAAATTGTAGCGGTTTTGCTCCAATATTATTGATGGCGACCGTTTGCACTAGTGTATCGCCCACAAACAAAGAAAATTCTAAATTGGCTTTAGTGACTTGAAGCGAAGGCTGGGAAATAATTTCGTCCCAAATAAAAGGGGAGTAGCTCCCTATTTCACTATCGCCCCACTTAATACGAAAATAGCCATCGAGCCCCCAGGCTGAACTCCAACTATTCTTGCAAATCCAGCTCTGTTCTTCGTCATTCCAACCGACAATGAGAATGGCGTGCCCGCCTTCGACATCGCCCCAGACATGCTCGTAAACACCGCCGGTATAACTAAAAAAGTCTGAATAAACTATAAAGGTCGCTGAAATCGGGTGAAGGTAAATAGCGTTTTTTATGTTATCAACATTCGCCTCATTCAAAGTGACATAGCCCCAACCAGGAATAGTCATGGCTTCATTTTGCCAATCCGAGCAAACATTCGCACAAGGAATCGAGTCAATTTCGGTATAAGGGAAACACCTCTCGCTGGGGATGCCGTTATCTTTGATAAAATCCAGCGCACCTTCAACCGACCAACCGGCGCACGATCCATCACTACACGAAAGAACGAATTGCTCCGACAGGTCAGGTATGGAGTCGAGATTGGTATTGGCAATTTTCCACCAGGCTTCCACTTGTGCCACGGCAGAAAAATCCCAGCAACTACCGCAGCCGCCCTGATTGGTAACAGGCGTGATCCAATTGCCATTGTTATTCCTCCAATCGAACTTGGCGGGCAAATTGGGTGATTGTGGCAAACTGATCAACGGTGCTTGCGCCGGGTCTGGTTTTTGCAATAACGTGCCGCATAGTCGTTTCCTTTTTTCAGGCGTTAGTTTTGTCACCCAATTGGAGCCGGCTGTCCAGTTCGCACCTTTGGCTTCAATCGCCTGTTGAATTTGTTTTAATTCTTCTTTTTCAGAGGGAAATAATTGAACATGACTAAAACAAAGCAGGCATATCAGCAGGATGAAAAGACTGGCCATTTTTTTGATCATTTTTTCCCTTTCTAAACTAATGAATTAGTTGTCTGTTTTAAGTGCTGAAATATAGGATAGAAAAGGCTAATAGTCAACAAAAAAAATATGGCGCATAAAGATGCTACTTCTGGCAAAAGAAAAAATTCTTGATTCTATTGCCATTTTTTAGTAACTTGTTTTAAAATTTGTTAGCTGAGCGATCACAGTGAACAAAAATAAAAGTCAAAAGGACATATTTTTTATCAGACAATCGATGTTGCTATTGTTTGTCATTCTCCTGCTCAGCTTTGAAGCATTTAGCCAATTTAAAATTACTAAATTTGAGCCTGATCCATTCTTTCAAGCTGAGCGAAACAAATTTAACGCACTGCCGCTTTTGCGTTACAATCGGGTAGCTGGACCAGTAATTGGCATGGATTATTCGTTTGTGGCAAAAAAAATGAGGAACATCGAATTAAGCGGACAAGCTTGTTTTGGATTACAAGATAAATTTCGTTACCGGGCAGGAATTCAAAAAGCCTTTTTTGTATTTAATCCCTTGACAGTTGGTGCAGCCTATTTCGATCAAATTAGCACTCAAGATGATTGGATTATCAGCTATAATGAAAATTCAGCGGCAGCCTTTTTTATCAAAGAAGATTTTATGGATTATTACAGCCAGCAAGGTTTTATCGCCTTTGTCGATCACAAATTTGCTGAAGTTCACACGATTCGTTTGGAGGTCGATCAACGGCATTTTAAATCGTTGGCAAAACACACCAATTGGGCGCTATTGGGGAAGAAAAAGAATTTTCGAGATAATCCTGCTGTCTTTGAGGAAAAGGCCGTCGGTATTCGTCTCCTCTGGGCGCTGGATTGGCGAAATAATCCGTTGCTGCCTAATAAAGGTTGGTATGTGGAAGGCAAACTGGAACAAACGTTGGGCAAGCTAACTGATACGCGTGGTCTTTTTTTGACTGTCAAAAGATATCAGCCGGCTTTTTCAATTCACTCGCTGCAAATGAAATTATTAATTGGCACGCGTTCCGGCGCCGATTTGGGCAATCAATATTTAATGGACCTGGGCGGACTTGGCTCGTTAGTGGCGTACAAAGATAAAGAATTCACTAATGGCAACCGATTGTTATTAGCGACTGCCCGCTATTTATTTAATGGCGATGTCTTGAGCAGACTGCCACTTCATTTTCTGCCGTTTTATGATCAATTATCGTTAGGCATGTTTGTCGAATCGGGCTGGCTGTTTTTGGCCGGCGAAGAAAAAAATGTGCTATCAGGTTTCAGCTCGTTAACAGCAAAGCAGCTCAAAACAGATTTTGGCATCAGTTTATACATCACTGAGGGCGTGGTGCGGATCGATTTTGCCAAACGTACCGATCGATCAGAAAATGCCTGGCGTTTCACTTTGCGGTTGATGGAGCAGTTTTAACCTAATGAATAGGAAAAGTTAGAATTTGTTGGTGAGAAAAATTTATTTAGCTTTTTATTTGCTTTCTGTTCTATCAGCAATAGGACGCGGTCAGGTCTATTATAACGAAGAGATTGTCGTTGAATCCAAAAATGCTGAGGCAACAAGATTATTTTTAGACCAGATTGAAATAATTGGCAATGCAAAAACCAAAGCTGAAATCATTGTTCGTGAGCTACTCTTTGCCGAAAAGGACAGCGTCTCATTAGCTCAGATGATGGCGGCGCAAAAACGCGTGCAAAGCCTGCGGCTGTTCACTCAGGTTCGTTTCGATATTATCGGTGAAAAACATTTTGCTGTTTTGATCATTTCCGTCTATGAGCAATGGTATATTTTCCCCATCCCCATCTTTTACCGCAATGAACGGAATTGGAAAAAACTGTCCTATGGTGGTTCGCTGCTGTACTATAATTTTTTGGGCAGAAATATTTTGCTCAACTTCACAGCTGCCTTTGGCTATAATCCAGAGTACAAAATGGCTTATTTCAATCCCTGGTTTTTTGGCAAGTACCAGTTATTCACCAATTTTAAGATATTTAAAAGCAAGGTAGGCAGCTTGAGCCTTGCCTTTACTGGATTGGAAGATCAACGCACCGGCATGGATTGGCTCATCGGAAAACGGTTCGGGCATTTTACTTATGTGGGGCTGACTTTGAATTATATGGAAATCAAAGCTTCCCGCGCCGGGCTGGTTTTGTCGCCTTCGGGCATAGATAAGCTTCCCTCATTAAGTCTTCTGCTACAATTTGATAATGCTGACTTAAAAGATTATCCTCACCGCGGTTGGAATTTATCGTTTCTGGGCAAACGTGCCGGAAATAATCTGTGGCTACATTATTATTTATATGGCTATGATTTTAGGCGGTATCAGCCAGTTACTACCCAAACGACTCTGGCTGTTCGTTGTGCCGGTTTTTTTTCCTCTGGCAAAATTCCGGTTTACGATCGGTTCTATTTTGGCTATGAAGAAAGAATTCGTGGTCACTTTTATGACATTGTTGAAGGTGAAAATCTATTATTCAACGGTGTGGAATTCAGATTCCCGCTGCTAAAAATTCGTTATCTTGATTTGCCCGCTTTGCCCGGTTTGGAATCGTATTCGCATCATTTGAAATTTGGCCTCAGTGTTGGAATTTTTGTGGAGACTGGCGCAGCTTGGTTTCAGAATCATCAGCTAACGGCACAGGATTTTATTACCGGTTTTGGTGCCGGTCTTCATTTTCATGTCCCCTATTTTGAAGTGCTTCGTTTTGATTGCGGCAGCAACGGTCAAGGAGAAATACAGGCTATTGTTGAGTTGGGTATTCCGTTTTAGTGAGTTGCGCGGAAATGAAAAAAATCAAAAGAAAAATATTACTCTTCACAATTTTTTGGACCCTGATTCTATGCCAGATTATTTCGGCCCAGGTTTATTTTAATGACAGGGAAATAGACGAATCAAAAAAAGCTGATTCTTCGTCTGTCCGAATAAAGAAAATAGCAATTGTCGGCAATAAAAAAACCAAGGATCAGCTCATTCTTCGGGAATTACTTTTTTCAGAAAATGATCTGGTCTCATTCAAACAGCTGAGCGCAGCGCAAAAACGCGTGCAAAGTCTCAATCTGTTCACTCGCGTCCGTTTTGATGTGGTGGAAAAGGATCAATCGTTTAACCTGCTAATAACGGTCAATGAGCAATGGTATTTTTTTATCTATCCTACTTTTTATCTGAACGAAAAAGACTGGCAAAAAATTTCTTACGGCGTTTCGCTGCGCCATTATAATTTGATGGGCAAAAATATTTTTCTGAAATTGAAAGCTGTTAACGGTTTTAATCCGCTGTACCAGGCGATTTATCAAAATCCTTGGTTTCTAGGGAAAGGCAAGCTCTATTCAAATTTCAGATTTTTCAAAACAAAAGTAAATAGCAGAAGTGCAAGACATCAGAATTTGACCGATGATCGGATTGGCATCGATTGGGCGTTGGGTAAGCGTTTTGGACATTTTACTTTTGTCGGTGTTGATGTGAACTACTGTCAAATTTCGGCTCCACCGGAGATGGGACTAACAGCTTCAGTTTCGGGCATCGACAAATTGCTGTCGTTGACAAGTGGTTTTACTTACGACCATCGTGATTTGGCCGAATATCCCCATCAGGGATGGCTGCTGCAATGTGGCTGGAAATTGGCTGGCTTACAAAAAGGAACTGTCTATCATCAGCATAGTGCAACGTTGCGCCATTACGTTCCCATTAGTCAAAAAATGACTTTAGCGCTGCGAGCTGCCGGCCTTATCTCCTCTGGTCAAATTCCAATTTATGATCGTGTCTATTTCGGTTACGAAGAGAGAATTCGGGGGCGATTTTATGAAATTCTGGAGGGCGAAAATTATTGTGCTGGCAATGTCGAACTTCGATTCCGGTTGCTGAAAATAAGCTATTTCGATCTGCCGATGATTCATCGATTGAAAAGTTATGTCAGCAATTTAAAATTTGGCCTCAGCGCTGGAATATTTTATGATACCGGGACGGTCTGGTCGAAAAACCAGAAATGGTCGATACAGCATTTTAAATCCGGCTATGGTTTGGGGCTCCACCTTCATTTGCCTTATATCAATTTATTGCGGCTGGAATATGGCTTTAATAGCCAAGGACAGATACAGAGAATTGTGGATTTTGATGTTGCTTTTTGAAAAATGTTTATTGCGTCGTTTCATGGTCGACCATCGAGGCAGTGAACTGAGGCCAAGCATTTTTTGCCAGCTCCCGTGTCACGTTGTGCATTTCACGTTTCACTTGGTGCTTTTTAGTTTGACATCTCACTTTAAAGAACAAAGAGATAAAAAATGAAACACATCGAATTTTTTTACGCGCCACCAGAAAATATTTCCGGCACTTTTGTCGAAATAAGCGGTGATGAATTAAAACATCTCTCTCTTGTTTTGCGGAAAAAGGAACGAGACATTGTGTATGTTGTTGATGGCATTGGCAATCTCTACACAGTTTTTTTGACCGACATAACTAGGCTTCGGGCTAAAGGAGAAATTCAAAAGCGAACTCGATTCGTTGGTGAGCCGAATGTAAAACTCACTTTAGCGCTAGCAATTCCCAAGGGCAATCGGTTCGATTGGGCAATTGAAAAGGGAACTGAAATTGGCGTATCAGCCTTTATCCCGTTAATTTGCGAACACTCTATCCTTGAAAACAATTCAACGAGATTGTCGCGATGGAAAAAAATTGCCATTGCAGCGATGAAGCAATGCGGACGCTCTATTTTGCCGGAGATATTGCCTGCTCAGCCTATCAAAAGGATCATTGAATCAAAAAATATTTTATCAGCCGGATTTATTGCTCATTTAGATAAAAATAGCAAAAGCCTGAATCACATTTTGCAGGATGATAGCAGCAGTAATCAGATGATGAAGTCTGCCATAATAGTGATTGGTCCTGAAGGAGGTTTTTCTGCGGGAGAAGTCGAACTTGCTATAGACAATCAGTTCAAACCTTTTTCTTTAGGGCCTCGTCGCTTGAGGTCGGAAACAGCTGGCATAATTGCTTCAGCGATTTTATTATCCATAATGGAGGCTTAAATTTTAAATTCTATTTTTGATTATTTATTCTTACATAAAGGGGCACAATCGATTCAGTTTAATTTCGGTTTGTTTTTGTTCAAATGGCTTGATTTGTCATGGTCTGATTGGCAATTATTCTATGGCATAAGCTAACGATTAACAGCTTCAATTGCTCAAT